>CAJXWI010000285.1 GCA_913062735.1 uncultured Arcobacter sp. | reverse complement strand
TTGAATCATATCATTTGTAATAACTGATACACTTTGTGGAATATCTGTAATATCTGCATCCATTTTAGAACCAGTTGAACTTTTTGTTGCAACATATCCTTTTAATTCTCCGTAGGCACTTTCTTCATAAGATGTTACTTCTTGGGTAAGATCTGTTTTTGTACTTTGAGCAAAAAGTACATTAACCGTGCATAGACTTAAAATGCTTGCGCATAATAATTTATTTAAATTTGTTTTTTTCATAAAACATTCCTTTTGATAGTTTTCTTTAAAATTATAATTTTGAGAATGATAATCAAATTTAGATAAAGAAAATATTATTTACAAACTTCACTAGACAATCAGTAGTAGAAAAAGACCATAATTTGGAGTATTTAGAGAAAAAAAAGATAAAACATTTAACTAAGTCATTTATATAAAAAAGAAATTTAAAATAGTTTTACTAGATTAACAAGAATAAAATAAATTATAAAAAGGCTTAGTTTAGGAGTATGTGAGAATAAATACCAATAAATAATAATTTAAACGAAAGGTTTATAATATTATTTACTAATAAAGCATAATTTTTATGTATTTTGTTATACTAAATAAAAAGAAGAAAACATGCAAACTTATGTAGATTTATTATTAAAAGAAATGAAAGAAACAGTACTTTTCCATCAAGATGTTTTTGGAATTAAAGATGATTTAGCCGTTTCTTCATATTTAAATATAAGAGATGATATTTTTTGTGTGTTTGAAATATTTTCTTCTTTGGATAAAGACTTTGCCAAAAATGAAATGAAATTATTGCTGGAAGATTCTTTGAGTATTATTGAATATTTTGGTAGTTTTACGCTGACGTCTGAAATTACACAAAATCTATATAAAAAGAAGCCTGCTAGCGTAAACTGTTCAGAAGAAGAATTCACAAAAGCCTATTCAAAAACCTTTAAAGAATTAAAAATGACGGTTATCTCTTTAGTAAATACAAAGTTGTATTATTTAGATCTTTATATTTGGAATGAAGCAAATAAATCAAGCGCTATAAATTTTTATCTTAGAGAAAAAAGTGAAGAAACAATTAATAATACAAAGACGTTTTTTAAAACAAAAGTAAAAAAAAGTCTAAATACCACATATTCTGCTATTAATAAAAATACCAGAGTTAAATACGAAGCAAGTTTTACTTCTTATCTTACAAGTTTAGTTGATATAGAAGAAACAAAAGAAAACCCTTTATTATTAAAACTTATTATGGCAAAAAACTCTATTGCATTTTTTAAAAATATGCCAGACAATGACATTAAAAAAATAGTTAAAAATATAACTTTTATTAAATATAAAATGCATGAAACCATTATTACTCAAAATGATGACAGCAGAGAGATTTATTATTTATTAAGTGGAAACACAAGAGTTATAGTGGGAACTAATACTGTTTCTACTTTAGAGAAAGGAAGTATTTTTGGTGAGTTTTCATCCATTACAAGTGAGCGAAGAAGTGCGACTATAAAAGCACATGATAATAATGTGACAGTAATTAGATTTGATTTTACTTTTGATAAAGTAGATGAAATTCCTAAGTCTTTTACTATTTTATATCACAATATAATAAACTCACTAATTGGTAAAATTACTGCTTCTAATAAACACAAAACACAAAGTGAAAAATCAATGTTAACAGATATTAATGCAAGTATAAATAAAGCCAAAGGTTTACTTGAAAAAACCAATGCAGAAATAAAACGAAATAAAAAAACATTGTCAGAATCTTAAATAAAATAACTTATTTTCTATGGTTTTTTTAGATTAAATAAGCAAAAAGACTACTCTATTAAGGAGTATATTCTTATAAATAACTTAAAATTTATGAGTAAATTCTGTAGTAATTTATTAAAATAATATTTAATTGTAATATTATTGCATAAATAAATTGCAAAGAGTTACTATGGAAAGATATGTAAATACTTTACTTGAAGATTTAAATAAAACAGTGAGACATCATCAAAATATTTTTGGAGTAAATGATAGTATTTCTGCTACTTCTTATTTGAATCTAAGAATTCAGATTTTTGAGTTAATTCAGATATTTTCTTCTTTGGATGAAGAATTTGCAAAAGCAGAACTTTTGTTATTGTTTGAAGATGTTGTTACTATTTTAGACTATTTTGATAAGTTTAAATTAACAAGTGACGTTTTAAAAAACTTATATGCTAAAAAACCAAGTACTATCTCTGGCTCTTATGAAAACTTTGATCAACTCTATTCAAAAAAATTCAAAATTCTAAAAATGAAAGTAATTGGACTTATTAATACTAAGTTATATTTATTAGATACCTTTATATGGAAAGAAGCTTCAAAATCACGCTCAATTTCATTCTTTTTAAAACAAAAAAGTCCCACACTAATTACGTCAACTAAAGAATTTTTTAAAGTTTCTAAAAATAAAAGTAAAATAAGAATTACCTACCATTCTATTAACAAGAATGTAAAAACTTTATATGAGCCTAATATTCTCAATTACATCAAAAATTTACCAAATGAGAGTGAAGAAAATACCAATCCTTTATTGCAGAAACTAATTGCGTCAAAAGATACTATTGCTTTTTTTAAAGGTATGTTTGATGATGATATGAAAGAGATTATTACCGATATTAATTTCATAAAATTTAAAAAACATGAAACAATTTTAGAGGAATTTGATGATAGCAGTGAGATATACTATTTATTAAGTGGAGTGGCAAGAGTAATAGTTGGTTCTAATGCCTTAGCCGTGATTGAGCAAGGTAATATTTTTGGTGAATTTTCATCTATTACAGGTGAAAAAAGAAAAGCCACAATTAAAGCAAATGATGACAAAGTAACTGTTTTGCGCTTTAATTTAAATTTTGATTTGTATAAAAGTATGCCTTATGCTTTTACGCATTTATTTAAAAATGTAATTGATTCTTTGATTTTAAAACTTAATAATTCTAATACCCATAAAATAGCGGCAGAAGAAAAAATGAAAGGCAATATAGGAAGAAAAATCAATGAGGCTACCAAACATTTAAAAACAGAAAATAAAGCAATTAAAATTTTAAAAGAAGCTGTTAAATAAGCTTCTTTTTTTTGATGAGTTTTCGTATTTTCCTGTCAATTAAGTCTATATGTAAAATCAAGTTATAATACTCGCCCATAAAAGACGAAGTAACGGTGGTTTCTTCTTGTATCTCATTTTTAAGAGCATTTAGAAGTTTTAATTTATTCTCTAAATCCTTTATAGAACTGTCATCTAAATTACTGTCGTATTTTTTAAGCTCTTTATACCATTTGTAAATTTTTGAACGCATAGACCAAATGTATAAAGGGAAAAAACCTTTTAATAAAGGAATCCCCAAGGTAATTAAAGGAATTAATAAAATCTTTAATCTGTCAATATTAGATGCAATCCAATAAGGAAAAATTTTCTCCAAAAAATTATCTCCATACGTAAGATATTGTTTTGCTTCTTCATTAATATCTATATTTAGATTTAATAAATTGGGAAATTGATTTTCTTGTTGAAAGAGCCCTTTTTGTGTATGTTGGCTTTTTACTTGTTTTAAAAATATTCTAATTAGCTCATGAGGTACTGTATTATTGGCAACTAAGGTAGCAGTCGTTGCTAATAGTTTGATATTGCTGTTTGGAATATTTGTGAATAAATCTAAAGAACCTTCATATAAGTCTAAGGCTTCAATAAAAGCATATTTTCTACTGTAAGCTTTTGCTCGTTTTATATTTAATACATTAATGCTTGGGTTTTCTAATAACTCTTTTATAATTAAGGAATCTTGGGAACTTACTACAAACATAGCATCTATCTCCCCTTTTAAAAGAGATTCTTTTGAGTCTTGTGAATTCATATATACAACATTTGAGTTCGTCTCATCAATACCATTAGCAGCTAGAAGTTTTAAAGCTAAGAACTCCGACCTAGAGGTTATTTCTGTGAGCTTAAAAGATCATCCACAAGGTGGATTTGATCCTTGGACTGAAGATTTTTGCAATAGGGTGGATACTCAGGCAGGCAGGAACAAACCTTACTTATTGGGTTATTCACTGGGTGGGCGATTGGCCCTTCATGCCTGTATTCATCGACCTGACCTTTGGCAGGGAGTCGTGGTGGTGGGTGCGGACCCAGGACTGGGTTCAAGTGAGGAGAAAAACCAACAATTTACAAGGGATCGTAATTGGGCAGATCGATTGAAGAATGAGCCCCTTGAACACTTGGTACAAGAGTGGGATGAGCAACCTGTTTTCTGCGGAATCGAAAATTCAGCACCGCGGAACTTGGATGAGTTGAATCCTATTCAACTTAGTCAACAGTTTGAGGTCTTTTCCAAGGGGCTTCAGCAAAATCTAGTTCCTGCATTGTCAGAACTTAAAACCCCGCCGGTTTTATTTTTAGCCGGAGAGAAAGATAAGAAGTATCAGCAGATCGGAGATGAATTGGCCGAGTTGTGCCCTGTGGTTGAGTCGCAGTGGGTAGAAGATTCGGGCCATCGCGTACCCTGGGAAAACCCGGAATCTTTTGGCCGGATTTTGATTGATTTTGCCATTGGTTAAATACTTCTCCTTCCTCTTGCTCTTAAGCATATGAAAACATCTACGAAACTTCTACTCTCGGGGGCAGTGATCATTTCCCTAAGCCT
>CAJXWI010000284.1 GCA_913062735.1 uncultured Arcobacter sp. | reverse complement strand
CAGCAACAAACAAAGTGCCAAAAATATTATTTCTAACTCCCTCAATTACATTATGTTCAACTACAGGCACATGCTTATACGCTGCAGCGTGTATAACGATATCAGGCTTATGTGTTGAAAAAACTTTATCTAGTTTCTTCTTATCCGTCACATTTAACAGTATTGGTACAAATTCAATTTTATTTAAGTGTTCAGTAATAGAATAAAGGTTGTACTCACTGTGATCTATTAGTATAAGTTTTTTTGCTTTAAACTTCGTACACTGTATTGCAATCTCAGAACCGATGCTTCCCCCTGCTCCTGTTATTAAAATAGTTTTATCTTTTATAAAGGTTGCAATAGACTTTTGATCTAAATCTTTTGGTTTACGTGCAAGTAAATCTTCAATAGATATGTCTTTTATATTTTCATTTTTGTCACCTAAGAACTTTGCAAGTTTTATCTCTTTTATTCCATATGAATTTAATTCTTCAAATAACTCATCTAATTGTTTAGTATTGTATTTTTTTGCTATCACCACTGAATGTATTCCATACTTTTCAATTGTTTGCTTAAGCGATTTTAAGTCATATACTTTTATATTTGAAAGATATGTGCCTATAAAGTTAGATTTAGTGCTTAAAATTGCTACGGGATAATACTCTATATCTTTATCTAAAAAACTTTTTATCAAATTAGAGGTTTTATTATTTGCACCAATTATTAGTGTATTTTTAATGTTTTTTCCAGTTTTATTTTCCAAAACCATACGTTTGGAAATTCTAAAACTACCAATTAAAACAAGTGATATAAAAAAATCAATGATAATGACACTTCTAGGGAAACCACTTTCGTAAAAAAAAGTCATTAGACAGAAAAAAAGAATACTTGAAATACACAAAGCATAAATAATTTTTTTCGCTTCATGAAGTCCAAAAAATCTCCATGCTACATGATAGATATTAAAAAAATACAGACTGATTAATTTAAAGGGGATAAGAAGACTTATAGAAAATATTAATGCTCCAAGGAAACTCTCTGGTATAAAAAAGCCAAAACGGAATAGAAAGGATAGATAAATACTTATTATTATAAAAATTACGTCAAAAAGCATAAAAAAAAGTACTCTTTTTAAAACCGATGGTCTTAAAATAAATTTATTTATATAATTAATTTGTTTGGATTTCATTATTTATTTAATACCTTTTATTAAAGTAGATACATATTTTACATCTTCTTTAGTCATAGTTGTCCCACTAGGTAGACATAATCCTCGATTATACAGTCTTTCACTCACGCCATTTGTGATTGAAACTGCATCTTTAAAAAGAGGTTGTTGATGCATTGGTTTCCATAAAGGTCTACATTCACAATTACTCTCTTCTAAAAGGTCAATAATATTTTGTATATCTTTTGTTTTGAAGGTTAATGTTGTAAGCCATCTGTTTCCATATGAGTTTACTAATTCTGGCATAAATTCATATTCGTCTTCATATAAAAACTCTTTATACCAAGAAAAAATTTCTCTTTTTTTATTTACTCTTTCCTTAAGAACTTCCATTTGTGCAACACCAATTGCCGCAAGTACATTTGACATTCTATAGTTATATCCATACTCTTCATGTTCATAATGCAGGTGATTTTCTTTTGCTTGTGTAGCATAAAATAACGCCTTTTGAAGCCAAGTTTTATTTTGCGAAACTAACATACCTCCACCGCTTGTTGTTAATATTTTATTTCCATTAAAAGAATAAACTCCAAAGTCTCCAAATGTACCTGTATGTTTACCATTAAAGCTTGCACCTAGAGATTCTGCGGCATCTTCTATGAGAAAAATATCATATTTTTTACAAATTTTTACTATTTTTTCTATTTTTGCACTTTGCCCATAAAGATGAGTTAAGATTAAAGCTTTTGGTTTTTTCTTTGCAGACTTTAAATATTGCTCCAATAGATTAGGACAAATATTCCAGGAGTCAAGATCACTATCAATAAAAACTGGATTTGCATTTTGATATAAGATAGCGTTTATTGAGCCAATAAAAGTGAAAGTAGAAGCTAAAACATCATCATCTTTTGAGATACCAAGTATTCTCAAGGCTAAATGAATAGCTGCTGTTCCACAGCTAACAGCTAAGGCATTGGGTGTTTTTGTATAGTTACAAATAGATTCTTCAAATTTATTCACAAAATGACCAAGGGGTGCTATGTAATTACTTTCAAATACTTCATTAATATATTTCTGTTCATTTCCACTCATATGTGGAGGGGATAAAAATAGTCTATTTTTCAATCATATTTCCTTACTTTACGTGCAGGAACTCCAAAAGACAATGAGTTACTTGGCAAGTTTTTAACTACAACTGAACCTGCACCAACCATTGAGTTTTCACCTATAGTAATACCTTGGATAACAGATGTTCCAATTCCTACTTGAGTACAACGTCGTACCGTTACATTACCAGATAGTGCTGCATTTGGAGAGATATGTACAAAATCCTTTATAATGTTATCATGTTCAATTACACATGAAGTATTCAAAATAACACACTTTCCAATAGTTGTATCACAGTTTACAACGACTAACGGCATCACAACAGTACCTTCATCTATTTTTACACTTTTTGATATAACTGCACTGGGATGAATTAAAGTAACTAATTCAATTTTGTGTTTTCTTGTTTGATTAAAAACCTGCTCTCTTACTTTATTGTTACCAATCCCAATAATCATTGGATAATTGTAATCAGTTTGCAAATATTCTTTAAATGAATAATGATCATTTTTTCCATCATCAATAAAAATACATTCATCATAACCACTAAGTAAAGCTATATCTTCAATTACTTTTCCATGTCCACTTGCCCCATATATTGCTAGTATTTTAGGTTTATTCATATTTTGAACCTTTAAATCTTTCCATTGTTACATTAGATGTAGAACTAATATCTTTTCGTTTCACTACTTTTAAAAATGTAATCCACATTATTTTTATATCTAGTATAAAAGATTGATTATCAACATACCAAACATCATAATCGAATTTTTGCTCCCAGGATATTGCATTTCGTCCATTTACTTGAGCCCAACCGGTAATACCAGGAGTTACTTTATGTCTTCTTTTTTGTCTATCATTATATAAAGGAAGATATTCAACTAACAAAGGTCTTGGTCCCACAAAACTCATTTCACCCTTTAATACATTTATAAGTTGGGGAAGTTCATCTAAAGAGGTACTTCTAATAATTTTTCCAATACCCTTAAGTCGTTTACTGTCAGGAAGTAAATTACCTTTCTCATCTTTATCATCAGTCATAGTTCTAAATTTATAAATTTGAAATATTTTTTCATTAAGACCTGGTCTATCTTGTTTAAAAAAGACGGGACTACCCATATTTTTTCGAATAAAATAAATAACTATTAATAAAATAGGTGAGAACAGTACTAACAATAACAACGACAAAATAATATCAAATAATCTTTTCATAAACATCCATATACTTTTTTACTACAATCTTCACATCAAATTCTTTTAAAACTTTTATATTTTCAATAGATGTATCTTTTTTAAAAGGTTCTAGTAGGTCCTTTGCAATTACTATTTTTCTATTAACAAAATTTTTGTTATCGTTTATTTCAAGTAAAACATATTTTAGGCCAGCATTGTAAGCTAAAGCTTTATTTGCAGGAATAGTCCATGGGGTTGTCGTCCAAATTATTACGTCAGCACCTTTAATTATATCAAAATTTGTAACTTTCACTTTGAATGCTGCATAAATCGTATCTGAAACATGATCCATGTATTCAACCTCTGCATCCGCTAAAGCTGTTTTTTCAACAGTTGACCAAAGAACTGGCTTGTAACCTCTATAAAGGCTTCCTTCTTTAAGAAATTTTCCAAGCTCTCTAACTATTTGAGCTTCAGCATCAAATGACATTGTTGAATAGTAATTTTCCCAATCACCGATTACCCCAAGTCTTGTAAATTCTCCCTTATGGACGTCTATCCATTTATTTGCAAATTCTCTACATTCTTTTCTGAATTCAATAATTGGAACATCATTTTTATTTTTTTTATTCTTTTTGTACTGTTCTTCAATTTTCCACTCAATAGGCAAACCATGGCAATCCCATCCAGGAACATAAACTGAGTCTTTACCATCCATTTGATGAAATTTTGTAATTATGTCTTTTAAAATTTTATTCAAAGCGGTACCCATGTGAATATTGCCATTTGCATATGGGGGGCCATCATGGAGTACAAATTTTTCTTGCCCTTTACTTTTTTGTCTTAACAAATTGTAAAGGTCAATTTTCTTCCAAAATTCAATGTAATTTGGCTCCTTGTTTGGCAAATTTGCCTTCATTGAGAATTTTGTTTTAGGTAAATTTATATGTTCCTTACTCATGAAATTTTATCTTTTAGCAACTTTGATATCTTTATTTATTTGTTTTTTCAAAGCATCAATATTTTTAAATTTTGTTTCTCCTCTAATAAATTTTGTAAAATTAATAGTTAGATTTTTATTATAAAGATTTCCAGAAAATTTAAATAAATTTACCTCTAATAATAATTTTTTTTGATTAAAAGTAGGCCTATACCCAATATTTGCTATTCCTTTGATCTTTTTTCGTTTTTTTTCGATATAAACATCGACTGCATAAACTCCTACTTTTGGTA
>CAJXWI010000283.1 GCA_913062735.1 uncultured Arcobacter sp. | reverse complement strand
AGAGTTTGGAATTGAGAATAAAGTTGATATTAAATCCAATGAAAATACAAGTTTCTTTTATAATTTAGTAGCTTTTCCCTTTACTGTTTCAAATAAAATCAATCAAGTACAAACCTCTCAATTCTACTCTTTTATAAAACTACTCAATCATAACAATAATACCAAATTGATTTCTAGTCCAATTTTGACTATTTCTGATAATCAGAAAACCACCTTTGAAGTAGTTACTAACATCGCATATAAAAATGGAGAAGCAACAGTTGATAACACCAATTCCAAAGTAACAACAGCTTACGCATATAAAGATGTAGGATTAAAATTAAATATCACTCCAAAGATATATGAATCCAATGTTGTTTATTTAGATCTTGAATTAACAGTATCCAATATCATTAACTCAAATGATAATTTACCTACCACTTCAAAAAAATACATCAAACAAAATTTTCATTTAGAACAAGGAAGTTTATTTGTATTAACTGGAATAAATAGAAATGAAACCATTAATTCCTTTCATGGTATTCCTTTATTGATGGATATTCCAATTTTAGGGTGGTTATTCAAGTATGAGAGCCAAGAGAATGACAATATCAACTTATCCATAGTTCTAGAGGTATTAGATGAGAACGAGCCTTTAGAGCTAAGTATTACTGATTTAGAAGAGGATGAAGATGAATAGTTTTAGTTTTGAGAATTTTTTAAATAGACGGGAAATAAAAACAAACGGAGTTTGTTTTTATTTGTTGTCCTTGCTTACTTTTAAAAAAGTTACTACACCCTATAAAGAAAGGTTATAAATGTACGGAATTACCGCAGAAGATATTACTTTTATAGATAACAAAATAGCTTTCCAAAAGAAGTTCTTAGAGAACTTTTCTGTTGACTTTGCAGATACAAGTATTAATATGCTTGATAATACATATTCAGCAAATTTAAATCCTAAAAAATACTTTTCTGAAATTAATAATAGAGTGAATACGATGGTTGCTAATGCAAAAGACAAAGGTTTACTTCCTGTGTTTGTAACTCTAACTGCTCCTTCTAAATTTCATAGAAAATATGAAGATGGAAATTACGTAGTAAATCCAAATGAAACCTCCAAAGCTTTAACTCAAATATGGAATAAGTTTACGAACTTACAAGTATTTCAGAAGATGAAAAAAGAATTGGGATTTGGTTTGACATACTTTAGAGTGTATGAACCACATAAAAGCGGAGTTCCACATCTTCATGCTTTAGTGTTTCTTCCTGCATGTTACATCTTGCCAGTAAAGAAAAAGTTTTTAGAGTATTTCAAGAATAAAGATAAGTGGGGTGCGAATCATGGTGGGATTGGGTTTAGATACACATGGTACAAAGAAAAGGGCGGGGCAGTTGGATATGTCATGAAATATATATTAAAAACATTTGAAGATACTAATAGAGATTCAATTCAACATGCTGTGTACTGGTACATAAAACATAAGGTAAGAAGATTTTTAACCAGTAGAACACTAGCTCCCTTATCAGTGTATCGAAAAGTAAGGTACTACTTCAAAGAAAAGTTTGACAATGACTTTCAAAAGATTACCTCAATGTTAAAGCATGGCACTATATATAAAAGTTTCGATGGTACGATGATTAATTACAGATATATGGATGAAGATACGGGAGAGGTCGAAGACGTTGTTATTTGGTCAAAGAATGCCGATTTAATTCTACATTCAAGAATACAAACAAAAAACACTTTCAAATTAGAAAAATATGTTAAAAAAGAAATCAAAGAAACTTTAAAAGTATCTATCAATGGACTTAACAGATATGCATATTGTGAAAAATTAAATAAATTTATAGAAGTTCCTGTTGTTCCCTCAAAACTTAATGATTATTCTTTAGTTCAGTACTTTAGAGAGTTGGATAATACAGATTTAGAAAATATAAATTTACATCATTATGGATTGGTTAAAAATGAAATGCTAAAAAGAGAGTTATTGACTGGTGATGTTGTGTCGCTTAATAATTATGGTGTTGAACTATAAACAAACGTTAGTGCGTTAGCAAGCGTTCCCCGTATGTTTGAATTAGCATTTGGGTTTGGTTATGACGCCTATTTAATAAAGGATGAATATGGAATCTCATAAAAAAAGATGGATTACTCCAAAAGAATTTCAAGTTGAATTTAGTATATCTTTGTCAACGCAAGCTAAAAAAAGAAGTAGTAAAATTTTACCTTATACGAAGTGGGGTGGCTCTGTTTTGTATGATAGGTTCGTAATTAACAAATTGTTTGAACTTCATGCTATCTCTAATAATTAATCTTTTTTTTTAAGTAATTATGTTATTTTATTATAAATTTATGCATAAAGATGGTTATTAAATATGATTAAAAAAAGTATTTTCAAAACATTGAAAGGAAAACCTTCCTCTGCTGAAAAAGGGGCGGCAAAAGAAAAAAGATCAAATTTAATTGAAGAATACAAAATACTGCAAACGAAAATTGACGTGTATGGTTCTGTATTAATTAGATTTAGAGGTATTATGATTTCTCTTTTATCGGCAATAGTATTTTTTTCATTTAATGCAAGTGTTAATGAAATACTTATTAAAACTATTATTTTATTAGTTGCTAGCTATGCTTTGTACTATGAGTTTATAACTGAAAAAGCAAGAGGAATTTTTCAAAAAAGAATTATTCTGATTGAAGAGGCATTAAAAAATAAGTCTATTTTTAATCAAACTGAAATTTTTTCTATTTCAAAAGAGAGTTCCAAGATAAAGCCTGGGATTAGAGTATTTCTAATAGAAGAAGCCTTAAAAGCTAAGTCTGTCCTCATTCAAACTAGAATATTTTCTTTTTTTAAAGACCGCTCCAAGATAAGGTCTGAGACTAAAGTATTTCTAAAAGAATATAAAAATAGAGGTTCATGGAATAGTGTTTTTCTCCCTATATTGCTATTGATAATAGTATTAATTTTTTTTCCAATGAAAAAAGAGGATAGTAGAACTTATGAACCTGTTAATATTTATTTTCAAGAAAAAAATACTTCAAATGAGAATAACCCTAAACTGGATGCTATAAAACAGGCTGAATTTCGTAATTTGGTTAAAGCGGACATTTCTTTTATTAGTGAAAAATTGAACCTAAGTTTGGAAAAAATTGATAAATTCAATGATAGAATAGATAATAAATATAAAATAGATAATAAAGTTATAAGTGATATAAAATTTATAAAAAATACAGTATCTTTTAATAATGAAAAATTAATGGACTTGGATAACTGTTGTTATGGAGTAACTGATAAATGACTAAAGAAGAAATACTTTTTGATATAAAAAATAGTGTTGAAAGCCATGACAGTTTTGATGTTTCAGATGAACTTGATTCTCGAGATCAATATGATGATGATGAAATAGAAAATGCATGGAGTAAATACTATGGAATGCACTTATATAAATCTTCTTTTTTAATATCAAGTATTCAAGAATATATTTTGGAAGTATTGATAGAAAATGATGTAGATATAAATAAAAGTGATCTATTTGATTATATGGAAAAACAGGATCTTTTTAGTGTTGACTATACTACTTTGCATGAAGATATCATGAATCAAATTACAGATGCTGATTATGGACAACGTTATTTTATTGAGGGTGACTATTCATCTACAGCATTAAATGATAAATTAGAGGAGTTATTTAATGAATTTGAAAACCTTTTCGAGGATTAGTATTCTTTTAGAAATTTTTGAAAATAGGTTTTTTGAGAAAATCAATCTCTCAGAACTTAGTGATTTTGATCTTTCCGAAATTAATATGCTTCAAGATAAAAATGTTATATGTAGAGATGGTAATTACATCTATATAAATTTTGACAAGAAATCAAATATTTTTTTAAAAAAACTTGCTGATGAAATGTCTTTTGAAGAAATTGATTTGAATATTCGGAATGAAGTCTTATTGGCTAAAAGATCTCTTTTATCTTTAAATAAAAATAGAGTATTGTCTGTCATTTTGATAGGTTCAGTATCGAGAAATATGTATAATAAAAAAAGTGATATTGATTTAATTGTTTTTCATAGTGGAGAAGAACTAATTTTACCAAAATTTGTGAACAACATAAAAAATATACAATTTATTCCATATTCAACGAAAAACTTTATAAATAGTTCTACATATGATGATGAAATATTAATTTGGGGTTTAAAATATGGTTTGATTATATATGATAGAAATTATATATTTAGACAATCGATAGTTATAAACCGTGATAAAAGTATTGATTCAATAGTTTTAAAAAAGAGAGAACAGATTGAATATATGTGTGGTGTTTTTGAACATATGGTTGATGATCAGTTTTCTAGTAATGAACTAAACAAAATTTTAGTTAAAATTGCTCATTTATTTATGCGATATATTGTATTAATAAATAGAGATTTTCCTCTATCTAAACATGAATTAAAAAAGCAAGTTTCAAATTATAATAAAAATATAGTTGATATTGCTAATATGCTAGAAGGCAAAAAACTAGAGAATAGTAAAATTATCAATAATTATTTTAATTTAAAAAAAATATTCAGGGAATCTATTAATAAAGATGTCATTCCTCAAGATTTTGATTTATAATATTACTAGCTTCTTTACTTCCTCTAACATAATCAAGTGAAGTATATTTTTTAATTGTATT
>CAJXWI010000282.1 GCA_913062735.1 uncultured Arcobacter sp. | reverse complement strand
AAAGATGAAGTACGCGAATTAAAAGACTTAAAAGGTAAAAAAGTAAGAGCTTCTGGATGGACAGTGGCTGAATTCTTAGATGGTATTGGTGCTACTGGTATTACTATGTCCTACAGTGAAGTTCCACAAGCACTTCAAAGAGGGGTAATTGATTGTGCGGTTACAGGTGGTTTATCTGGTTACTCTTCTGGGTGGGGAGAAGTAGCAAATCATTTATATCCTTTACCAATTGGAGGATGGGCGTACGTAGTAACGGCAATGAATTTAAATACTTGGAATAAATTCACAAAAAATGAGCAAACAACATTGTTGTCTTCTATTAACAAAAATATTACGGTTCCTGCCTGGGAAAAAACCGATTATGAAACCTCTGAGGGTGAAAAATGTCTTACGGGACAAGACTGTTCGTATGGAAAAGCAAATAATATGGTTTTACATAAGGTTCAAACAGAAGATAAACTAATGGCCAAAGAAGTTTTAGTGAACAATGTTATTCCAAAATGGGTCAAAAAAGTCTCTCCTACTGTGGTAAATGAATGGAATAAAAGTATTGGTAAAATCGTTTCGATTGAAGCAAAGTAGGTTTTTATTATGATTGAACGATTAAAGAAAAATTCTGAATATTTTATTTATTTTTGTGGAATTTTACTTTTCGCATCTGTGCTTTTAATAAGCGCAGATGTTGTTTTAAGAAAATTCTTTTTGTTTTCATTTGGAGGAGCAGATGAACTCTCATCTTATGTTTTAGGAATATTGATTTCTTGGTCTTTACCTTATGTTCTTTTTGAAAAAATGCACATACGCATTGATATTATTCATAACAAAGTTTCTTTGTGTATTAAACATTTATTTGATGTCATTGCAATGGCTTTTACTTTTTGTTTTTCTATTTTGCTTACGTATTATTCTTTTGATGTACTTTATACTTCTATTCTAAAACAATCCACTGCAAATACACCTTTAGGAACGCCTTTATGGATACCACAAGGTATTTGGTGGCTGGGTTTTTTATTTTTTTCTGTGGTAGTTTTTATCTTATTAATAAAAGCAATTAAAAGTTTGTATGAGAATAAGAAAAACAAATATACAGGTATTTCAAAGGGTGAATTATGATTTTAGTACTTATTAGCGTTTTAGTTTTGCTGTCTTTACTTTTTCTTTCAGTGCCTGTTGCTTCTACCATTGCAGGGGTAGGAACATTAGTAGGATATTTTTTCTCTGATTACGCTATTTTTGAATCTATTGGGGAAGTTACTTGGAGTGCCAGTACGGATTTTTTACTGCTTTCTATTCCTTTTTTTGTTTTACTAGGAGAAATATTACTGCATTCAGGCATTGCTAAAAATATTTATTTTGCTTTACAAAAATGGCTGTCTTGGTTACCTGGTGGTTTATTGCATGCCAATATTGCTTCTTCTGCAATTTTCTCTTCTATTTCAGGCTCTTCTGTAGCAACTGCTGCAACAATTACTACCGTTGCTATGCCCCAAAGTGAAAAATATGGGTATAAACCAGGGCTTTTTGCGGGAACCATCGCTGCTGGAGGAACCTTAGGCATTTTAATTCCACCTTCTATTAATTTGATTGTGTATGGATTCTTAACCAATACGTCTATTCCTAAGCTTTTTATTGCAGGACTCGTACCTGGTATTTTATTATCCCTTTTGTTTATGGGTTTTATTTTAATATATTCTTTGCTTAAAAAAGAGGAGTCTGTGGTACTTCAAAAAGTGACGTGGAAAGAGAGATTTCTAGCGTTAAAAGATTTATTACCTATTTTAATTCTTTTTGTTTTAATTATGGGCTCTATTTATACGGGGTTTGCCACACCAACTGAAAGTGCGGCACTTGGTGTTCTTGCTTCTCTAGTCATTGTTTATTTTAATAATTCTTTGAGTTTTGAGGTCATTATAAAATCTATAAAAGGTACAGTTCGTACAACGGGAATGATTATGTTTATTATCATTGCCGCAAACTTTTTAAATTTTGTTTTGGTTTCTATTGGTTTGACGGAAGATTTAGCTGATTTTATTGAAACCCTAGAGATGTCAAAATATACCATGTTATTAATAGTGACTGTTTTATTTATTATTTTGGGTTTATTTATTGAAACCTTATCTTTAATGGTTATTAGCATTCCTATTATTGCACCCGTTATGATAGCCATAGGTTTTGATAGCATTTGGTTTGGAATTTATTTAATTGTTTTAATTGAAATGGCCTTAATTACTCCACCTGTTGGTTTAAACTTATATGTGGTTCAAGGTATAAGAAATAAAGGAAATATCACTGAAGTCATGAAAGGCTGTTTTCCTTTTGTTTTAATTATGTTATTTATGGCGTTTTTAATGGTGCTGTTTCCTCAAATAACATTGTTTTTAGTGCAATATGTATAAGGATAAAAAATGACACCAAAAGACTTACGAGAAAGCATTGCTAAGAATGAATTTAATAAAACAACAGCTGGGATGTGTAAAGGGTATTTGCAAGCCAATATGTTACTTCTTCCAAAAGAGTATGCCCACTCTTTTGAGAAGTTTGCAAAAGCCAATGCAAAAGCTATTCCTATATTAGAAATATTAAAAGAGAGCCCCTATTCAAAAGTATTAGCAAAAGGTGCCAATGTTTTAAATCAAATTCCCTCTTACAATATACTAAAAGATGGAAAACTAGTAGAGACAAGTAATAATATAGAAAAATATTATACAAAAGATATGGTTATTTATTTAATTGGTTGTAGTTTTACGTTTGAGACCCCTTTAAAAAAAGCAGGTATTTCTTTACGACATATTGAAGAAGGGTTAAATGTGTCTATGTATAAAAGCAATATTAAACTAAACCCTGTGGATAACTTTCATGGATCAATGGTAGTTTCTATGCGCCCTGTTGTAAAAGACAGGGTGGCTGATGCCTGTGTAATTACCAGTCATTATCCAAGTGTGCATGGAAGTCCTATCCATGTAGGATATCCTTCTATGATTGGTATTAAAGATATTTCAAGACCTGATTATGGAGATGCCGTTTTAATTAAAAAAGATGAAATTCCTATTTTTTGGCCTTGTGGGGTTACTTGTGAAAATGTAATAAAAGGTCTTAAACTACCCTTTGCTATTACTCATTCTCCTGGATATATGTTTGTTAGTGATAAAAAAGACTCAGAGTATTATGTTTAATACTCTGCTAATTTATAGCCTTCTTGTATAATGTTTTCAATAATATTTACAGGAAGTTTTTTTCTTAATTCTTTAATAAATGTTTTAAGAGCATCTTGTGTCATTATTTTATCTACCCAAATATAATCTTCTATCAACGCATAAGATGTAATTCTATTATTATTTTGATATAAAAGTTCTAAAAAGTTTTTCTCTTTTTTTCTTAAAATAATTTCTTCATTTTTGTAAAAAATACATGAGCGTTGTACATCTAAAAAAAGATCTTTTCCTACTTGTAATGTGCTAGTATTATTTTGAAATAAAGCAATATTTATTGCAGACAATAAATCTTCTCTTGTTGTAGGTTTTAATATATAATAATCTATTTTTAGGTTAATTAATTTAAGTAAGTATTCTTCTTTTGAATAGGCACTAATGATAATAATAGGAGTAGATAAATTAAGTTTTCTTATGTTTTTTACTAAGTCTATTCCATCTCCATCGTGCATTTCTATATCTGTTATAACAAGATCTGGTTTTTGTTCTAAATACATATCATAGGCATCAAAACCATTATTGGCTTCGTAAATTTCCTTGAAATAAAAACCTAAGGTGTTTTTTAAACGTTTACGTATTTCTTCATCGTCTTCTACTAATAAGAGTTTATAGTCTTTTAGTTTTAAAGCAAGTTCTATCATCTTATTCTCCTTTGTTTTAAATTACTATTTTAAAAACTGCACCATCTTCATCATTATGAACAGAAAGTTTTCCTTGCATATTTGTTTCAATAATCATTTTTGCCATGTAGAGGCCAAGGCCTGTCCCTTGGGCTTTTTTAGTTGAAAAATACGGTTCAAATATTAAATCTAAATGTTCTTTTTTAATGCCTTTTGCATTGTCTTTTACAGAAACAATTGAGAATTCATCTTTTGTTTCAATGCTAAGTGTAATATTGGCATCTTTTATTTTTTGGCTTAAAAGAGCATCTTTTGCATTAACTAAAAAATTTAAGATAACTTGGGCATATTCTCTTTCATAACCTTTGATTTTTTTGTCTTTTTTAATATTCAGATGCAGTCGTATATTTTCATTAACTAAAGTATCTTTAATTAAAGATACTGCCTCATTACAAGCCTTTGATACATAAAAATACTCTTTGTTTTTTTCTGGTTTAAAAAAGTTTTTAAAATCATCAATGGTTAAAGACATAAATTGAATGATTTTAGTTGCGTCACTGGCACAGCTTAATACAAACTGGTTATTGGCTTTTTTAAAAGCAACGGTTGTTTCGAGTTCCATCATTATTCCTGCTAACTGACTTAAGGGTTGTCTCCATTGATGGGAAATCATATTAAGCATTTTTCCCATACGTGCTAGTCTTGAGTGATGCAGCATTACCCGGTCTTTTTCTTGTGCTTCTTTTAATGCAAGAGCAATTTTACTGTGTAAATTTTGGTTTAAATCTTTTAATTTTAGCTCTTTTTTATGTACCTTGTCTTGATAACCTTTAAAAGTTTTATTGATTTTTTG
>CAJXWI010000281.1 GCA_913062735.1 uncultured Arcobacter sp. | reverse complement strand
TAGCTACTAAACCAAATGACGCAACTCTCATTTTACCTTCTACTCGTCTATCGCTTGAGTTAATTTGAGCAACTAACATAACAATACCTTCGTTAGCCATTGTTTGTCTGTCAATAACTATATCTTCTGCAATTTTGTGATTCATTTGATTATCAATGTATGTTTTACCAGATTTGATAGTTTTGATTTTTTTCATGTATTTAGGAGTGATTTCAATTTGTTCACCCGCATTCATTACATACATATTTCTCTCTAAAACACCACAATCAATTCCTGTTCTTCCATGTTTTAAGGCATGATTATATTCACCATGAACGGGTAAAAAGAATTTTGGTTTAACTAAACGTAACATTAACTTTTGCTCTTCTTGTGCTGCATGTCCCGATACATGTAAATCTGGATAATCTTGGTATGAAACAGTAGCTCCAGCTTTTAAGATGTTATTAATTAAACCAGAAACACTTGCTTCATTTCCTGGAATTGCTTTTGAAGATAATACAATAGTATCTTCTGGTTTGATTTTAACGTGTCTGTGCTCATGAATTGACATTCTAAATAAAGCAGACATTGGTTCACCTTGTGATCCAGTAGTAACAATTAAAACTTCATCATCAGTATATTTATTTACTTCGTAAGCATCAATGAATTTATCTTTTGGAAATTTAACATATCCTAATCCCATTGCTAGGTCTAAGTTTTTTTCCATTGATCGTCCAATAACACAGACTTTTCTTCCTGCTTCAATTCCTCGAACAATTGCTTGTGAAACTCTGTGAATATTTGAAGAGAAAGTAGACATAATAACTCTACCTTTTGCTTTTTCAAAAATTCTATCAAAAGTAGGGCCAACAGTTTTTTCAGTTCTTGTAAATCCAGGAGAGTGAGAATTTGTTGAATCTGAAGTTAATAACATAACACCAGCTTCTCCATAATGTGCAAGTCTATGAATATCAGTTGGGTATCCATCAACAGGAGTATGATCTATTTTAAAATCACCTGTATGAATCATTGTTCCTGCTTTTGTAATAATAGCAATTGCAGATGAATCAATAATTGAGTGAGTAACATGCATCCATTCTACTTCAAAATCTTCTGAAATTCTAATTGGTCTTCTTTTTTCAACACATCTAAATAAAGCTCTGTGTTGTCTCATTCTATGTTCGTCAAACTTTGAACCAATCATTTCTAAAGGTAATGCTGTTCCAAAAATTGGCCATTGCATTTCTTTAAATAAATAAGGCATTGCTCCAATATGATCTTCATGACCGTGAGTAATAATAACTGCAACAATTTTGTGCTTAATTTCTCTAAGATAAGTAAAATCTGGAATTAAAATATCAACCCCATGCATTGTTTCATCTGGAAAGTTCATTCCAACATCAACAATTATTGCTTCTTTAGCAGTTTCAATGATCATCATGTTTCCACCAATTTCACCTAAACCACCTAGAGGAGTAACTTTAATTTTAGCTGTTGTTCCTAGGTTTAATTTATTGTGCGGATTTAATCTGTCTTTTTGAATACGTTCATTAACATTAAAACCTTTTTGTAATTCACTAGTCCAACCCTCACCTGTTGTAACTTTAATTTTTGGTTTTACTCCACCTTGGTTATTTCTACCACGTGGACCATTTGCTGGTTTTTTATTGTGATTGTGAACAGGTTTTTTATTGTGATTGTGAACAGGTTTTTTTGCAGGAGCTTTTTCTTGCGTATTTTCTGTTTTAGCTTCACTAGTAACTTCCGTTTTAGTTTCACTTGTAACTTCTGTTGTTGAAGCTACTTTTGTTGCAGGTACTTGTTTTTGTTCTTTTTCTACTGAACCAATTGCTGCACTAATTTCCGTAACATTATTGTTTTCTTCCATAATTATCTACCTTTTTGTACATTTGGCTATACAAAAATGCATCAATTTCATGAGGGCGAACATTGTCATTAATATCAAGTTCCTCAAAAATCTTATTTACAAAATCTCTTGGGACTACTGAAGATATATTTCTCGAAAGTTTTTTCCTTGGCTGCACAAAACAGGCTTTTAAAAACTTCTTGAATCCAGGTTCAATACTCTTTAAAGAATCTTTTTTTATATATAAAATTGATGACATAACCTTAGGTGCAGGTTCAAATGAAGTGGGCGGTACATCAAAAAGTATCTTCGCTTCAAGTGATAAAAGTTTGGTTATTACAGATAAAGAAGAAAATGTTTTTTCTTTTACTTCTGCTGCAAACTTTAATGCAACCTCTTTTTGGATCATAACTATGATATGTTCACAGTTATCATCTTCTAGGGCTCTTAATATAATGTTCGTTGCGATATAATAAGGCAAATTTGCTATCATATCGTACTTGCCTTCAAATAATGTTCCTTGCTTGTCCCAAGCCTCTAAAACATCTGTGTGAATCAGTTCTAGTTTGTTATCATCTATTTGAATTGCAAATTTTGTTCGCAGAATCGTGATTAAATCACTGTCTACCTCATAAGCTCTCACATTTTTGTACTTGACTAATTTTTGTGTCAAATCACCTAAGCCAGGCCCGATTTCAATTAGCTTGTTTTTGTTGTAGGGCATCGATTCGATGATTCTTAATAAAACACTTTCATCTTTGAGAAAGTTCTGTCCGTATCTTTTTTTTGCTTTAATTTTTTCCATAAGCAAAGAGTATAGCTTCTTTTAACTTACAATTAGATAATATCAACAAAATATGCCTAAAAGGATATAAATTGAGCACATTTGCTAAGAGAATAATACCTTGTCTGGATGTAAAAGACGGACGAGTTGTTAAGGGTGTAAATTTTGTTGGATTAAGAGATGCAGGCGATCCTGTTGAAGTTGCCAAGAGATACAATAATGAAGGTGCAGATGAAATCACTTTTTTGGATATCACAGCTTCAGTTGAAAACAGAGATACAATAGTAGATATTGTAAGAGATGTGGCAAAAGAAGTTTTTATACCTTTAACTGTAGGTGGAGGAATTAGAAAACTTGATGACATATATAAACTACTTAATGTAGGTTGCGATAAAGTTTCCATCAATTCTAGTGCTGTCACTAATCCAGACTTTATTAATGAAGCATCCAAACGATTTGGCTCTCAATGTATTGTTGTAGCAATTGATGTTAAAAAAGTTGCTGATGGTACGTATCACGTTTTTGTAAAAGGCGGACGAGAAGATACAGGTCTTGATGCACTTGCTTGGGCACAAGAAGTTTATGATAGAGGTGCAGGAGAGATACTTCTTACTTCAATGGATACAGATGGTGCTAAAACAGGATATGAACTTGATATCACGTCTTCAATCTCTTCTTTATTAGATATTCCTGTTATTGCCTCAGGTGGAGCTGGAACTATGAATCATATTAAAGATGCTTTTGATTGTGGAGCAAGTGCTGCTTTAGCTGCTTCAATCTTCCATTTTAAAGAAATAGATATTATGGATTTAAAAAGATATCTAGATGCTAATGATATTGCAGTTAGGTTATAAATGAAAAAGAATTGTTTATTTGCTTTATGTTTACCTTTAAGCCTTTTTTCATACGAAGTAGAATTTGAAAAAACATTTGATAAAGTACTTAAGCCAGATACTTTATCAACACAGATAGAGATTATTACAAAAAGCGATTCTAACCTACATGTATCAAATGTATTGGATAGATTTAATAAAGAGATTAAGTCCAATCAAAATGTCAATATTTATTTTAAAAATTATCTTGTACATCCTGTTTATAAGAAGGGTACTAATAATGTTCCCAAAATAATTTCTTACCTTGGTAAACTTCAATATAAAGTTTCAAGCAAGAATGCCTCAAGCTTAAATTCTTTTATATATAATATTAATCTATTAAAACAAAACAGACATACCTCTGTAGAACTTTCTTCTTTATCATGGAAAATTAAAAAAACTTCAGAAGAAAGTGCTTATGAGTTACTTCGTTTTCAAGCAATAAAATGGGCTAATCTTTACAGCGATAATTTATCAGTATCTTTAAAGAATATTTGTAAAATTAAAACAATAAATATTAAAATAAATCCAAATAGTAATCTTTCATCTACCCTATCAAAAGACAAAAATGATGGTTTTATTTTTCCTACTTTTGCTTTGAAAAAACTAAGTCTTACTGCTATTTATACTTTGGATTGTAAATGATAGTTTCTGCTGGAAGAAATGAAATCTTTGATTTTGCCAAAATAATTGGTGTTGGTTTAATTGAATCTGCAATTAACCTTACAGAGCTTTGTATTAAAAATAAGCCAGATTATATACTCTTTATTGGCTCAGCTGGTTCTTATGGTGAGTATAATATTTTTGATATTATTGAATCAAGATCTGCTTGTAATATTGAACTTTCTTTTTTAAGAAAGGACTCTTATACACCTCTAAATACTCTTGTAGAATCCTCAAATAAAATTGTTAAAAATAGCACTGTTGTAAATTGCAGTAATTATATTACAACAAATAATGAGCTTGTTTCTCCTCTAATTCAAGAGGGAATAGGAATTGAGAATATGGAATTTTTCTCTGTTCTAGAAGTGGCAAAAAAGTTTAATATACCAGCTGCTGGAATATTTGTTATTAGTAATTATACCAATGACGATGCACACAAATCCTTCCTTGCAAATCATAAAGTTGCAATGTCAAAGTTAAGTGCTTACTTGATAGATAAAAATTTCATTAAATAAGCAATTTGATAAATAGGCAGTT
>CAJXWI010000280.1 GCA_913062735.1 uncultured Arcobacter sp. | reverse complement strand
ACCTGCTAGACCTAAATCTAATTTAGCTATAACTGGATTGTATTTATTTGATAAAAATGTTGTAAAACATAGCAAGTCTTTAAAGCCCTCCAAAAGAAAAGAGCTGGAGATAGTCGATTTATTAAATATTTATAAATCTAATGGAAATTTAAAAGCTCAATCCTTAGAAAAAAATATTGAATGGTTAGATGCGGGTTCTGAGGACAGTTTACTTCAAGCATCAAATGTAATTAAAAAACTTCATAAAAAAGGACTTATAGAACTAATCGGCAGTGGATATATGCAACTTATTGGTCCTTTGGTTCCATACGAAATAAATATTAAAAATCAAAAGGTAGGACTAGAAGTATATAAAGAAATTTTGGGAGTAGTTCCTATGATTGCATATGTAAATGAACAGGTTTTTTCTAAATCTATGGTAGATATATATGTAGAGGTGGGATATAAGGCCATAGCTATGGAGTGGAATAATGCTTATTCAATACATCCAAATGGAGAATGGAAAAAAGAGTACTCATTTCAACCAGTAATAGCAAAAGGTTTGAATTCAAATATCCCAATTTTATGGACTGATACGATAATATTTCAGCAGTTTCAAAGAATGGCACATCAAGAAATAAGTATATATGAATATACATTAATGATAGAACATCATCTAAGTTTAGGATACAACACGTTACCAGTTTATAGTTCTGATTTAGAGATATTTAATTATAGACCTGGTAGGTTTGAAACGGAAGCAGTTATAAATACTGATGAGTGGCAAAGAATATCAGAAGCTATGCGTGAACTTAAAAGTTTTGGTGAATTTTGTTTACCCTCAGAGATTATAGAAAAAACTTTAGATGATAGTATAAAATTAGATTTAACAACTACTTCAAATGCAATTTTAGTAAAAAAGCAAAGTAAATATTCACTTAGCCGATGGGCAGCATGTGGAAGAGGTGCGAACTTTATCAATACGCTTTGTTATAATTATTTTATAAAAATGAGAGATGACAAGAATATAAAGAAGTTATTACAGTATTGGGGCAGTGATTATCGTACACATACTACTCTTAATAAATGGAATAAAGCAATAAGTTTTTTAACTAAAAAAAATAAGAATAATAACCTTAATAATATAAATAAAATAAATGATATAGCTTTAAAAGAAGAAAATAATCAGCTAGTTTTTGAAAAAGATAACTATAAAATAGTATTTAATAAATTAAAAGGTTTAGTTCTTGATAGGGTATATAAAGATAATAAAGAGTTGCAATTTGGTACAGTTCAGCACGGAGATTTAGACTATATTACACATGGAGCAGATTTTTATACAGGAACTACAACGTTAGAATCAGCTGATATCAGAAAAATAGCAGATTTGTATACGGTAGATAATTATACTTTTATTAAAATTGATGAAAATAAATATATTTTATCTACTACAATAAATATGAAAAATAAAGCTGTAGAATATAAGAGTTGGATAATCGACTTAGATAAACAAAAAATTATATTAGATATAAAATTAAAGCTCAATGAGTTTATAAATGGAAGTGTAAGATTAGGAACATTTACACTTTTGCCACAAGAAAAAAATAGTAATTTTTGGTATGAGTGTAAAAATGGGGGCAATGAGTTTGAAAGATTTTATATAGATGATAAAGTTAAGATAGAACATAGTCAAGCAAAATCGTTGCTTCAAAGTAGTAGTAATGGTATAGGGATTACAGATGGAGTTTTACGATTTGGGGTAGATAAGAATGTTATTTGTGAAATAAATATAAATAGAGAAGTCTCATATCCATTTGTAATGCTCCATCATAGTTGTGATCATGATAAATATTTAACTAGAGTGTTCTTTGGATTACAAGAACTTGATGATACTTTAAAGGTTAATGATGGTACTAAAGAGTTTAATTTAATGTATGAAATTAAAATATAAAGGATATTGAAAAATTGAAAAATAGTTTTTTTAAAAAAATATACAATACTTTTTTTTTAACATCAGTAGAAAAAGAATTACATAATTATTTTTCTTTAAAAAAAAGAAAAAGAAAAACTGATAATATAATTTTAGTTCAGTGTGTTGAAGATTATATTTATTATGGACTTTTTGGAAAAGTAATTGGATCAATGAAGCAGAATGTAGTAGTAGAACAGTGTGTAGTTAGAAATTTAACATTGGGAGCAACAAGTAGTTTTAGCTCATTTTTGAAAAGTATATTATTAAATAATAGATTTAGAGATAATAAATGGACAAAACTATATTCCTCATACTGTGATAATGTAGCTTATAGACATGAGGATAGTAACATATTGTTTGATATAAAAGCAATCTTTAAAGCATATCAAATATATAAAAATCTCCATAATAAAGATGAACTAATATCTTTGGTTATTGATGAAATTAAAGTAGGTGATTTAAACGAATGAGTGACATTTATTATTTTATCTCTCCAATCTGCTTGAGGCTTTTCAAACTGATCTACATCCTTTGAGAACATTTCCCTCAACCAAGAAGGTCTTTCAGACATGTCTATCCCAGGAGAAGGAATTTCAATAAAACTTTCATTAATTTCTACTTCTTTTTTTAATTTCTTAGATATTGGTTCGGCGGTTTCTATTGCTCTTCTAAGAGGACTTGAAATGATTTGGAAATCATTCAAATCTTCTTGAGCAAGAATGTCTGAAATATTTTGGGCCTGCTCCCTTCCTCTCAGACTTAATTCTGGATCTCTATCAACTTCCCAAGATTTGGCAGCTTCTCCATGTCTTATGATGTAGATTTTCATCTTTTAAACTCTGATAAAATTGAATGATTAGCATACAAAGAAATTCATGAGAACTCCAAGGGTATTTTTAAAAACTGAATTAAAAGCAAATTCAATTATAGAGCTTGATCAAAATATTTCAGATCATTTAAAAGTTACGAACAAAAAAATTGGTCAACAGCTTCATCTATTCGATGGGCGAGGTAATTCAACTTTTGGAAATATTATTGAAAAAAAGAAAAAAACCTTTTTAATCAAAACCAACAAGAATTTAAACTTTTCTAAAAAACTTAAACCAATATTTAATTTAGGTATCAGTGAGATAAAAAATTTTGATAACGTTATAAAACAGAGCACTCCTCTTGGGATAAATTCGATAAATTGCTTATCAAGCGAAAGATCAAAAATAAGAAAAAAACCTTCTCAATCAAAAATAGAAAGATGGAAGAAAATCGCTGCAAGCAGTTGTGAACAATGCGGAATGGATTGGGTCCCTCAAATATATTCAAATGAATTAATGTCTTGGGCGCATAATTCCAATGACTCTTTAAAAATTGTGTTAAATCCCAGAGCAACAAAGTCCATTAAAGACTTAAAAAAAGCTGAAAGCCTCTCTATAGCAATCGGCCCAGAGGGCGGATTTACAGATAATGAAATAGAAAAATTAGAAGAAGAAGGATTTATTAGCATTAATTGTGGAGATATGATTTTTAGAACAGATACAATGCCGATCGTAATATTATCAATGTTAAATTTTTCTATGAGGGATATATCATGAAAATCGGTTTTGTAATGGAGCCAATTCCTGCAAAGAATCTAAAAAAGGATTCAACTTTATTACTAATGTTCGAAGCCCAAAATAATGGACACGATATATAATAGTTTAAAAAACGGGAGTATAGAGGAACTTGAAATAGATAAAGAAGTTGTTAAACTTAAAGACACAGCGGAATCCAAGTATTATTACAGGTTAATGAATCTAACGCCAACACGAATACCAGGTCCATATGTAATATCAAGTTATTGTCTTGCTTTTTGTGATACATTAAAGGTTTCACCAGGAAAAGTGACAAGAACAAAAAATTCAATTACATTGGAAAACTTCAATACAATTAAGCATATAGTTTTGGGATACAAAGGATTACTAGAACATTTTGATGAATTAGACTCCAATTTACCTTATTCAACAAGAACACGTTACGGAATAACAATTCCGCTTAAACTTGATAAAAAATGGTTAACCACAGATAAATTGATACTAAGTGACGAATATTTAAAAGCGTACTCAATAAAAAAGCAGTTGAGAAGGAAATTGATAGTTAGAGGGTTTCAATTGGTTGATAGTAAAGATGAAGCCGATATTGTGATTGCAGTTGAAAATTTGGGCTTTGGAAGAATTAAGAGTATAAAACATTTTATTAAGTCTCCTAAAAATTTACCATCAAGTGCTGTGAAAACGGGAAAAGATTTTGGTAGTGTTGCAGAAGTTACACACTTAGCAGGTGGAGGAAGCTCTACTGGAGGAGCCAAGTTAAGTTTGGCTTTTGGAGCATTGGGTATAGTAGCAGATTTGATGAGTAACTCAGGTGACTTCTTGTATACATTTAATGCAATAACTATTTATAAAAACAAAGAACTCATCAAAAGAACCTATATTAATACGCCAAAAGTCACAGACTATGGGTATATTGATTTTGATGATAACGCAATAACTGGTGTAAATGATATGTCTATTAAAAATTTTATTGAAAATAATCTTGAAATTAAAATCAATGGCAAAAAAATCTAAATACATAATTGCAGATGAGGTATTACCTCATCTGTATTCTTTTAATTAACTTCTTCACTACTTCAATAAAATCAAGAATAAGAATAATATTAGATGAGAGAATGATGCTACTTCTTACAAAAAATTCTTGGTAACTACCATAACTTGTGCAAAATAAG
>CAJXWI010000279.1 GCA_913062735.1 uncultured Arcobacter sp. | reverse complement strand
ATCCTTTACCAGAGGTTACAGTTGAGGGTGTTTTAAACTCTGATGCGTGTTTATTTGGAGCTATTGGTGGAGCTAAATGGGATACCTTACCAAGAGACTTACGACCAGAGACTGGATTATTGAGTTTTCGAGAAAAAATGGGTGTGTATGCAAACTTACGACCTGCTGTTATATATGATGAACTTATAAATGCTTCTACGCTTAAAGCTGAAGTGATTAAAGGCGTTGATATTATGGTAGTTAGGGAATTAATTGGTGGTATCTATTTTGGACAGCCACGTGCAAATGATGGGCAAACTGCTTATAATACAATGGTTTATACAAAAAAAGAAATTCTAAGAATTGGTAAAAAAGCCTTTGAAATTGCAATGACTAGGGATAAGAGATTGTGTTCTGTTGACAAAGCAAATGTTCTTGAAGTATCACAATTGTGGCGGGATACTATGAATGAGTTAAGCAAAGACTATCCAGAAGTAGAATTAAGTCATATGTATGTTGATAATGCTGCCATGCAATTAGTTAGAAATCCTAAACAATTTGACGTTATTGTTACTGGAAATATTTTCGGGGATATCTTAAGTGACACGGCTTCTATGGTTGTGGGATCCATTGGATTATTACCTTCTGCTTCAACAGGAGATAAAACAGCTATTTATGAACCTATTCATGGTTCTGCTCCTGATATTGCAGGGCAGGGAATTGCTAACCCCATTGCTACTATTGAAAGTGCAGCTATGTTATTGCGTTATTCTTTAAATGAAAATGAAGCAGCTTCTTTAATTGAAAAAGCAATTAAAAAAGTATTAAAAGAGGGTTATAGAACAAAAGACTTGGCTGATTTTGATGCAAAAGAAGTACTAACTACTAGCGAAATGGGAGATATTATTTTAAATAATATTTAAAAATAATTTTTTAAAGTGGCATTTAAAGGTCACTTTTTAAAGTAAATATTATTTTATTGTATTGTTTTATTTTTTTAATGATATACTTCTTTATAATATTACAAGGTAAATGCAATGAGTGAAAATAAATACAGATTAATTACAAGAAGCGATATGGATGGTTTGGTTTGTGGAACCTTACTTAAATATCTTAATATCATTGATGATATTCTTTTTGTACACCCAAAAGATATGCAAGATAAACTCATTGATGTAAACAAAAACGATATTACTACAAACCTACCTTATGTGCCAGGTGTTCATTTATGTTTTGATCATCACTTTTCAGAAGTATTAAGAAATCATGATGAAGACAATCATATTATTGACCCAAACGCACCAAGTGCTGCTCAAGTAGTTTATGATTATTATCAAGGATCTGAAAATTTCCCAGCTTTTTATAAAGAAATGATGATCGGTGTTAATAAAGCAGATTCAGCTGATTTTAGTATTGATGAAATACTTAGACCAAAAGGTTGGACCTTACTTAGTTTTTTAATGGATTCAAGAACGGGACTTGGACGTTTTAAAGATTTTAAAGTAAATAATTATGATTTAATGATGAACTTAATTGATTATTGTAAAGATCATGAAATTGATGAAATTCTTAAAATAGAAGATGTAGAAGAAAGAGTTAACCTTTATTTTAAATATGAAGATGAGTTTGATGAACAACTTGAGCGTTGTTCAAGTGTACATGGCAATGTAATTGTTATTGATTACAGAGATGAGGATATTATTTATCCAGGTAATCGATTTTTAGTGTATGCTAAATATCCCGAAATAGACGTTTCTGTTCATGTTTCTTATACTTATGGCAATGAAAAAATTGTGTATTCAACAGGAAAATCCATTATTAATACAAATTCCAGTACTAATATTGGTGAACTTATGCTTACTTTTGGCGGAGGTGGACATCAAGCAGCAGGGGGTTGTCAAATTCCTTTAGATGAAGCAGATACAGTCTTAGAAAAAATCATTGAGAGATTAAATTTTAATTATTAATCTCTTCTTTTTTTAGACCTTCAATTATTTTTTCCCAACACTTATTAAAATCCAATAAATTAAGTGTCGCTGTTCTTTGTTTTTTCCCCCACATTGGTTCAGGAAAATAAGAATCTTCTTTAAATCTTGCCATGATGTGAAAATGTACTCTTGGCTCATAATTTCCAAACGATGCAATATTTATTTTTTCTGGTTTAAAATAAAGAAGCATTTCTTTTTCAATAAGCTCAAGACATTTATAAACCTCTTTTTTTGTTTCTTGTGAACAAAAGGAAAACTCCTTGTTTTTATCTTTTGTAAATATTTTTAGCCAAGGAATTTCACTTTCTTCTATTATTATTTCAATATACTTATTTTGATAAATCATTTTTGTCCTTTTTATGCTAAACTGCGGAAGAAAGTATATCCAAATAATAAAACACGTATAAATACTATAAAATAATCATAATTATTTGATTCCCAATCCCCCTAATAACAAATTAAACTAATCTTAAGCAAATATTTTATATAATCGCATTCCAAATTTCCAACCATTGAAGAAGTTTTTATAGAAATTTTGTGTTCTATAAAGAGTTGGTTAAATGATACAGGTGTAAACTGTATTGTTTATGCCTGTTGGTTATGTGGACAAAAAAAATACACAAAAGAGGACGGACTTATGAAAGTAAGAGCTTCAGTTAAAAAAATGTGTGACAAATGTAAAATTGTCAAAAGAAGAGGAATCGTAAGAGTAATTTGCGAAACTAAAAAACATAAACAAAGACAAGGATAAAAAGCATGGCAAGAATTGCAGGTGTTGATTTACCAAACAAAAAGAGAATGGAATATGCTTTAACATATATCTTCGGTATAGGTTTACATAATTCAAGATTAATTTTGAATGCTATTGGAATGGATTTCAATAAAAGAGCACACGAAGTTACAGAAGATGAAGCAGCAGCTATCAGACAAGAGATCCAAAAGAACTATATGGTTGAGGGTGATCTAAGAAAGAAAGTAGCTATGGATATCAAATCTTTAATGGATTTAGGTTCTTATAGAGGTTTAAGACATAGAAAAGGTTTACCGTGTAGAGGGCAAAAGACTAAGACTAATGCTCGTACTAGAAAAGGTAAAAAGAGAACTGTTGGCGCAGCGTCTAAGTAAGGATATTTGAATGGCAAAAAGAAAAGTAACTAGAAAAAAAGTAGTAAAAAAGAATATTGCTGACGGTATCATTCATATCGCTGCGACGTTTAACAATACTATGGTAACAGTATCAGATTTAGCTGGAAATGTAATTACATGGTCTTCAGCTGGTAACTTAGGTTTCAAAGGTAGTAAAAAATCTACTCCTTTCGCTGCACAAGCTGCGGTTGAAGATGCAATGAAAAAAGCAATGGAACACGGAATTAAAAATCTTGGGATTAAAATTCAAGGTCCAGGTTCTGGAAGAGATACTGCAGTTAAAGCTGTTGGTGCTTATGAAGGTATCAAAGTTAAATGGTTAAAAGATGTTACTCCATTACCACATAATGGTTGTAGACCACCTAAACGAAGAAGAGTGTAAGGATACAGCATGGCAAGATATAGAGGACCAGTAGAAAAATTAGAAAGAAGATTAGACGCGGATCTTGGACTTAAAGGTGAAAGAAGACTTAACGGTAAATCAGCTTTAGAAAAAAGACCATTTGCACCTGGGCAACATGGACAAAGACGTACTAAAATCTCTGAGTATGGTTTACAACTAAGAGAAAAACAAAAAGCTAAATTTATGTATGGTGTATCTGAAAAACAATTCAGAAAATACTTCAAAAAAGCGGCTGCAAGAGATGGAAATACTGGTGAAAACCTAATTACATCAATTGAACAAAGATTAGATAATGTTGTTTATAGAATGGGATTTGCTTCAACTAGAGCATTTGCTAGACAAATTACAACTCACGGTCACATTACTGTAGATGGAAAAAAATTAGATATTCCTTCTTATGTTGTTAAACCAGGACAAGTTATCGCTGTTAAAGAAAAATCTAAATCTAATAATCAAATTGTTAGAGCATTAGAATTAACAAACCAAACTGGTATTGTTGAATGGGTTAACGTTGACAAAGATAAAGTATCTGGAACATTTACTAGAGTACCTACAAGAGAAGAAGTAGTTATTCCAGTTGAAGAAAGATTAATTGTAGAGTTATACTCTAAATAATAAATAAAGGTAGCAACATATGAAGAAGTTTGTAGACACACCATTTTTACCAACTGAAGTTGAAATTGAAGCAATCAGTGATACTGAAGCTAAAATTTCTGCTTACCCATTTGAAAGTGGTTTCGCAATTACTTTAGCTCACCCATTAAGAAGATTACTTCTTTCTAGCTCTGTTGGATTCGCTCCAATAGCTGTTAAAATTGAAGGTGCTACGCACGAATTTGATTCTTTAAGAGGTATGCTAGAAGATATTGCTATTTTTATTATTAATCTTAAAAACATTCAATTCAAAATTATTGGTGACGAAGAACAAATTGAAGTTGAGTATTCATTTGATGGACCTAAAGAAATTAAAGGTTCTGATTTGACAAATGCAGATGTAGAAGTTGTTTCTCCTGATGCTCACTTAGCTACAATCAATTCAGATTGTAACTTGACATTTTCTGTTGTAATTCAAAAAGGTATTGGTTACATGCCTTCTGAAGATATTAGAGAAATGTTAAACGATGATTATATTCCAATTGATGCATTTTTTACTCCGGTAAAAAAAGTAGTTTATGATATTGAAAAAATGT
>CAJXWI010000278.1 GCA_913062735.1 uncultured Arcobacter sp. | reverse complement strand
TTTTAGATGGTTCTACTATTAGAATTAAAGAAACAGGAAAAGCCTTAAGTATGAGTGCTGATTGTAATACACGTTTATGTTATATCAATCCTGAATTAGGAGCAGCTGCTGCTGTTATGGAATCAGGAAGAAATGTAGCAATGACAGGTGCCGTTCCAAAAGCAATCACAGATTGTCTTAACTTTGGAAACCCAGAGAACCCAGAAGTAATGTGGCAGTTTGCTGCTTCTTGTGAAGGTATTAAAGCTGCTTGTAAAGCGTTAAATACTCCCGTAATTGGTGGAAATGTTTCTTTATACAATGAAATAAATGGAGTCGGGGTTTTCCCAACTCCTTCAATTGCAACTGTTGGAATTAATGCCGATGCTAATAATGTTCTTCCATCTGCCCTACAAAAAGCAGGAAATAAAATTTTAATTTTAGGAGAAACAAAAGGTGAATTTGGAGCTTCTTTATACATGAAAAAAATGTATGGAAAAGTTGCAGGAACTCACCCTGAAGTTGATTTTGCTAAAGAATTGACATTATGGAACTTTGTTATTAAAGCAAACGATGAAGGTTTATTAAAAGCTTCTAAAGATGTTAACTTAGGTGGAATTGCTGTTTCATTATCAAAAATGGCAGTTGTTGGAAACTTAGGAGTTAATGTTAATATTGATTTAGCTGATTCAAAAGATATTTTTTCTGAAACTTTATCAAGAGCGTTAATAGAAGTTGAAAGCCAAAAGGTTGATGCAGTATTAGCTTTAGCCAAAGAGATGGGACTTCCTTGTTTAGAAATTGGAGAAGTAGGAAGTGATTCTATTAATATTAATGATATTAGTATAAGCATGGCAAGTGCAAAAGATACTTATTTTAATAAGTTTCAACGCGTAATCGAACAAGATTTATAAAAAGCTGAACCTTAGGGTTCAGCTTTTTTTTTAGAGTAAATTTAACAAGTATATTAATAAAAGGGATTTAGAAAGAATGAGAGCATTAATTAGTGTAAGTGATAAGAGTGGTGTTGAGAATTTTGCGCGTGAGTTAGTTGGTTTAGGATATGAAATTATTTCAACAGGTGGAACATATAAGAAACTTCAAGAAGCAGGTATTGCAGTAATTGAAGCGGATGAAATTACAAAATTTCCAGAATGTTTCGAGGGCCGAGTTAAAACATTAAATCCTTATATTCATGGCGGAATTTTACACAGACGAGATAAACAATCTCATTTAGATCAAGCAAAAGAATTAGGTGTTGTTGGGATTGATTTAGTATGTGTGAACTTATATCCTTTTAAAGCTACTATTGAAAAAACAAATGATTTTGATGAAATCATTGAAAACATTGATATAGGCGGTCCTGCAATGGTAAGGTCTGCTGCTAAAAACTTTGATTCTGTTATTATTCTTACGGATGTTATTGATTACGATGTAGTTATTAATAATATTAAAAACGATACAAATACTCTTGAGTTTAGACGTGATTTAATGATTAAAGCTTATGAGCATACTGCTGCTTATGATTCTATGATTGCAAATTATATGAATAAAAGATTTAACAATGGTATGGGTGCAAAACAGTTTATTGTTGGAGAGAAAGTATTTGATACAAGATATGGAGAAAATCCTCATCAAAAAGGTGCTTTATACGAATTTGATAAACATTTTTCTTCTAAGTTCATTACTTTAAAAGGAGAAGCAAGTTTCAATAATATGGGTGATATTTCTGGTGCTTCTAAAATTGCTGGTGCTTTTGGAAATGACAATGCGGTATGTATTGTAAAACATGGTAATCCTTGTGGTTTTGCAATTAAAGACACACTTTTAGAATCTTATGAACAAGCGTTAAGATGTGACCCTATTTCTGCTTTTGGTGGAGTGGTTGCTGTTAATGGTATTGTTGATTTACCTTTGGCTATTAAAATGAATGAAATCTTTTTAGAAGTTGTATTTGCAGCTGATTTTACAAAAGAAGCAGAAGTTGAGTTAAATAAGAAAAAAAGAATCAAATTATTTAAACAAGGTACTTCTAAAATAGAATTAGCAAACGATGCTACAAACTTTAAAATTGTTGATGGTGGTTTTGTTTACCAAGATGCTGATAAAGTTGAAGAAGATGAAGTGAAAAACTCGGAATTAAAATCTACTAGAACTGCTAGTACACAAGAAATTAAAGATATGGAAATTGCCTATAAAATTGCATCATTAACTAAATCAAATTGTGTTGTTTATGTTAAAGACTCAGCTATGGTAGCTGTTGGAATGGGTATGACTTCAAGAGTAGATGCTGCTAAAGCAGCTTTACGAAAAGCAGAAGACTTAGGAATTGATGTAAGTGGAGCAGCACTAGCAAGTGAAGCATTTTTCCCTTTTAGAGATTCTATTGATGCGGCCGAAGAAGCTGGTGTTAAATGTATTATTGAACCAGGTGGTTCAATTAGAGATGAAGAAATAATAGATGCAGCCAATGAATTTGGTATGGCTTTATACTTCTCAGGTAAGAGACACTTTTTACATTAGTATATAGGCTTAGGCCTATATATTATTTTCTATCTTAAATATTATTTCAAAGTTTGAGCCTTCAGCGTAAGAATATTTAAACTCACCAAAAAGCTGCCCTTTTATAATATTTGATACTATTTGTAAACCTAGGCTTTTGCTATTGTTTATATCAATATTATTATCTAAACCTCTTCCATTATCACGAACTACTAAAGAATAATAATCTTTTCTTTTTCTAAAAATAACTTCAATGTGACCAGCTCTTTTAAAGGCATACTTAAAAGAATTTGTGACAAGCTCAGTTATAATAAGACCTAAAGGCAGGGCGTAATCAATACTTATATCAATATTTTCTATCTGTGTAGTGATTTTTATATCTTTATTTTTAGAATAACTTGAATTTAAATCTTCACATAATTCACTTACATACTTATCAAAAGAAATAGAACTTAAGTCTTTTGATTCATAAAGTTTTCTGTGTAATAACTCCATTACAAAAACTCTTTCTTGTATGTTTGTAAGCGAATTTTTAGTTCCTTCATTAGATATTTTGGATTTTTCAATTTTTATTAGGTTGATTGTAATTGCTAAATTATTTTTAACTCTGTGGTGAATTTCTTTTAATAATATTTCCTTTTCAGTTAAAGAAGAGGATAGTTCTTTTGTTTTATTCTCAACTTTTTTATCTAAGGTGGCAATATTATTTTCTAAATAATCAAGCATTTTATCAAAAGCTTTTGCAAGTATTGCAATATCGTCTTTGCCTTTTATGTGATTTCTTTTATTTAAATTACCTTTTATTACTTGCGTTGCGGTATTGGTTAGAATATTTATTGTTTTGAACAATCTTCTAAAAAGGAAGAATCCTAATAAGCTTGCAATAATAAAGGATATTAAAGCAGAAGGTAAGATACTTAATAATGGTGAATCGACATTTTTATTATAATCTTTTTCATAAATAGTTGTTATGTATAAAAATCTTCTTTTGTCGTTTTGGCTAATTTGTCTAACCCAAGTAAGAGCAGGGTAGATATAGTTGTTTGGATCTGATTTTGTATTTAGCATATGCCTTATTGGCTCTGTATCAACAGCTGTAGCAATTTGTTTTCCACTTAAAAGACCAATAGTAGGGGATCGCAAATTTGATAAATGACTTAAACAATATTTTGAATTTTTTTCTGGGTCATCTTTTTTATTCAAAACTGGCATGTCATTATCATTTTGTTTTTTATCTAACCACATTACATAGGTCTTTCCTTTATGAAAAGAATTAAGTAATGAGAAACTTGTTTGAATATTGATTTTAATATTTTTTTCCAAGCCTCCACTTAAGGATGGAAAAGCTTTAATATCACAAGATATTACAACATATTTATTTTCTTTTTCTAGTTTTTTTGTATAAAAAAGTCTTCTAAGACCTGATGTGCACATGTAATCATTGTTGATATCGTATCTTAAAAAGTCATTAGTTTTTAACTGTCTGCTTATGTTTTTGAAACTTTCATTTGTTGTTTGTGTTAGTATATTTTTATTTTCATCTAAGATAGTAGTGTTACAAGATATTTTTTTGGAATGAAAGCTACTCTCATTTGTACCTATACTTAAATGCTCCATAGCGTTTAAATTTGAAGATATTCTATTTGCTTCAAGTTCCATAATGGATTTTAGTCCATCAATTTTTCTTCTTCCACTATTTTTTATGGCCTTTTCTGCAAGTTTTATTTGTTGAGTTGTTAAATAAATAACATTTTCAATATGTGTTTCCATATGTTCTTTTTCTTTTTCTTTCATATCTGGAATGATTTGAAAAAATAAAATAGCTAATAAAAAGAGACCTAAAATAATAAAAGAGAGAAATATTTTTAAACTAAAAGAATTAATACTAAGTTTGTCCATCATTTAATCTTTAACTTGTAGCCCAGTTCAAAAACATTTTCAATTAAATTTGTTCCTATTTTTTGCTTCAATCTTGATATAAGAACTCTTAATTTTGAAATGTCTGATTCATCATCTCTCCAAATATAATTTGAAATTCTATCAAAGTTTACGGGTTCTCCTGGATAATCACTTAAAACTTCAAACAGTTTTATTTCCTTGCCTGTTAACTTTAATGCCATGTCTTTTTTAAATAAAACTCTTTTACCTTTGTTGTAAGTAAGTTCATTTTCGAAATTTAAAATATTATTTATTTCTTTTTTACTTTCCAAGGAATTTTTATTTTT
>CAJXWI010000277.1 GCA_913062735.1 uncultured Arcobacter sp. | reverse complement strand
ATCAAAGGCCAAGCCTTATTCCAAGTAGATGACAGCGAATATAAAATTATCTTATTACAAAAAGAAGCCACACTTAATAAAAATAAAGCTTCTTTAAAATTAGCCCTTGCTAATGTTACTAGATACAAACCCTTAGTACAAAAAGAACTGGCACCTAAAGAAAAACTAGATGAATTAATAGCAACAAAAGAACAACTACAAGCCCAAATTAGTTCAGACCAGGCCATTATTAAACAGGCGAAATTGGATCTTGACTATACACTAATAAAAGCTCCTATAAAAGGAAATATTGGTAAAGCTCTTTTAGATATAGGGAATATGATTAATAACAATACTGTTTTAGCAAATATTGTTCAAAGCGATGTTTTATATGTAAACTTTAACCCAAGTGCCAATGAAGTTTCTTTAATTAAAAAATACAAAGCAGAAAAATATCCTAAGATAAAAGTCATTCCACAAAATGCAAATAAGAATTTAGAACTCTATGGAAAATTAGATTTTATTGATACAATTAGTAATGAAAGCACGGGAACGGTTGCGTTAAGAGCAAGTATCAATAATACAAACAATATTTTATTTCCAGGAACATTTGTAGATATAAAACTATTTATAAGCGATAAGATTCCTTTTATTGCGCTTTCTCCAAAAGTAATATCAAGAAACCAATTGGGAGCTTATGTATATATAATAAATGAAGAAAACAGCATAGAAATCAGACAATTAGAAATCACCTATTCAAACAAAGATTTGGTCATTATAAAAAAAGGATTAAAAGAGGGAGATAAAGTGATTATAAGTGCTATTACCAAGTTAAAAATAGCACAAAAAGTAGAAGGAATAGAGCGTCCTAATTCAATTGATATAAAAGGCTTATAATGTTTTCAATATTTTTTATCAAACGTCCAATTTTTGCAAAAGTAATTGCCATTTTCATTATTTTGATTGGGTTAATTGCTTTAAATATATTACCTGTATCTCAGTTTCCAGAAATTTCACCTCCTTCGATTTCAGTTAAAGCCTCTTATACAGGAGGAAGTGCAAAAAGTGTAGAAGGGTTTGTAACCTCTCCTTTAGAAGAACAACTCAATGGTTTAGAAGGTTTGATTTATATGGATTCAATCTCTTCTTCAGATGGAAGTTCAAATATTAATTTATATTTTCAATCGGGTTATGACTTAAACACAGCTGCAATTGATGTTCAAAACAGAGTAGCCTTAGCCCTTCCCTCTTTGCCTGAAAGTGTCAAACAAAAAGGCGTGATTACAAAAAAGAAAGCAACATCAATGTTGCAAATTCTAACCTTATCTTCTTCAAATGAAGAACATGATGCATTATTCTTATCCAATTTTGCAAGCCTTAATATCATTGAAGAGCTCAAAAGAATCAAAGGAGTAGGAGATGTTCAAAACTTAGGTGAGAAAAAATACTCAATGAGAATTTGGATCAATCCCAATATTTTGTCCAACTTAAAACTCAGCGTAAATGATATAAGTACTGCTATTAAAGCTCAAAATTTACAAGCCGCTTTAGGAAATATTGGTGCCAGTCCCAATGACTCTAATGCAAAATTCCAATATTCTCTTATTTCAAAAAGCAAACTAAGTTCAGTAAATGAATTTGAAAATATAATTGTAAAACAAAATGAAGACGGCTCTCAAATAAAACTAAAAGACATTGCAAACATTGAACTAGGTGCAGAAACTTATTCTTGGGATGCCAGATTAAATAATAAAGACGCAGCTATGCTAGGAATTTACCAATTGCCTGGCTCAAATGCTTTGGAACTTGCAAAAAACATTCAAGAGGTTTTAAAAAAAGTAGAAAAAACCTTCCCACCAGGTCTTAAGATAAAAGCTACTTACGATACAACTAAGTTTGTTGAAGTATCGATTAAAGAAGTAGTTATTACTTTATTCCAAGCCTTGGTTTTAGTTTTATTAGTAGTGTACTTCTTTTTGCAATCGTTTAGAACAACCATTATTCCTGCCATCGCTATTCCTGTTTCATTAGTAGGAACCTTTGCACTTCTTTTGGCCATGAATTTTTCAATCAATACACTCACTCTTTTTGGTTTAATCTTAGCAATTGGAATTGTAGTAGATGATGCTATTATTGTGGTTGAAAATGTAGAAGCAAATTTAGAAAAGAATCCTGATATTTCCTTAAAAGAAGCCACAACAAAGGCAATGAAAGAAGTATTTGCACCTATAATATCTACAACACTTGTTTTATTAGCTGTTTTTATTCCTGTTACTTTTATTCCAGGAATCTCAGGAACCTTGTATCAACAATTTGCAACCACAATCGCTTTTGCAGTAATTATTTCTTCTTTAAATGCTTTGACTTTATCCCCTGCTTTATGTGCAACTATACTCAAAAGAAAAAAAGAAAATCAAGAAAAAAATGCTGTTTTCAAAGCCTTTGATAAAGCCTTAGAAGCCATAAAAATACGTTATGAAAAAATCTTAAAAAAATTGATTCAACATTGGATTAGCATTGCAGTCATTTATGTTTTATTATTAGGTGCAACTTTTATGGCATTTAAAATTCTGCCTACTGGTTTTATTCCCAATGAAGATCAAGGAACTCTCTTAGCCTCTATAAGTCTAGATGCAGGAACAACACTAAAAACAACCAATGAAGTCACTACAAAAGTAAGTGCTATCATTCAAAATACAAAAGGCGTTTCTGATGTTCTAAGTATTCCTGGATTCTCTGTTATTTCAGGAGCCATTGATTCATCAACGGCTACATTATTTATTGTTTTAGAGGATTGGGAAAAAAGAAAATCCATTGAAACATCAATTAATGGTATTATTTCTTCTATTAATCAAGAAACCCAAAGTATCAACAATGCCAAGGTGAGAGTTTTTAATATGCCCTCAATTCCTGGTATTTCAGCAGTAGGAGGTTTTGAATTAAAACTTCAAAATATACAAAATATTCCTTTGCTTGATTTTGAAAACCATGCAAAAGAATTTATAGAAAAATTAAATCAAGAAGCTAGCATAATGATGGCTTATACCACATTTAATTCCAAATATCCACAGCTTTTTATTGATGTAAACAGAGATAAAGTAGCTGCTTTAAATATTAAATTATCCGATGTATTTGCTGTATTACAGTCGCATTTAGGTTCTTTATATGTTAATGATTTTTCTAAATTTGGAAAATCTTATAGAGTTTTTATTCAAGCACAAGAAAAATACAGAGACAATAAAAATGACATTTCACACTTTTTTGTTAAAAACAAAGAAGGAGAACTAATACCATTAAGTGCCATTTTAAGTATCAATGAAACAGTAGGTGCAAACAGTATTACACATTTTAACTCTTACCAAAGTATTTCAATCAATGGTATACATAATATAAAAGAAGGTTTTAGTTCCTCTGATGCTTTAAAAAGTATAGAAAGAATCGCTAAAGAAAGCCTTCCTTCAAGTATGTCTTATTCTTTTTCAGGCTTAAGTTTACAAGAAAAAGAAGCGGGAAATGCAGCGGTGTATATTTTTGTTTTATCTATTTTTATTGTATTTCTATTTTTATTGTATTTCTATTTTTAGCTGCACAATATGAATCATGGTTAATGCCCTTAATGATAATGTTACCTATTCCCATTGTAATGTTAGGCGCTTTAGGTGCAAATATGATGGCAGGTTTATTGAATAATACCTATACACAAATTGGACTGGTCTTGTTAATAGCCATGTCCTGCAAAAACTCTATTCTAATTGTTGAGTTTGCCAAAGAGTTAAGAGATAAGGGAGAGAGTATCGTAGATGCAGCTATAAAAGCTTCTATTTTACGTATGAGAGCTATTTTAATGACTATTTTTTCATTTCTTTTAGGTATTTTACCTCTTGTATTTGCAAGTGGTGCAGGCGCAGCATCTAGAGCCTCTTTAGGAACAGCCGTTTTTGGAGGAATGTTAGTATCAAGTATCTTAACCTTTATTTTAAGTCCCGTATTATTTGTTGTTTTACAAAGATTAAGAGAAAAGAAAAAAATGAAAAAGGAAAAAAACAATGAAAGTATTTAGTTTTATTCTATTATCAAGCTTGAGTTTACAAGCAAGTACAAGCCTTGATTTGGAGGCTTTACTTGAAGTAGCATTAAAAAACAATCCTTCTGTTCAAATACAAAAATATATTAAAGAAGAGAAACACGCCAATATTACAAGTGCAAAAGCTTCATATTTACCCGCCCTAAGTGCTAATGCAGATCTTAGTTCTTATGATATAAAACAAGCATCATCTTCTATTAAAGATAAGAGTGTTAAAACATACTCTCTTGTAGCTAAACAGCTTATTTATGATTTTGGAAAAACATCTTATAGTATAAAAGCAAGTAAAAGTAATTATAATGCATCCAAGGAAAAAGTATTAAGCATCGTTTCTAAAGTTAGTTTTGATGTAAAAAAAGCCTATTATAATATTTTAAAGAATTATGAACTGATTAAAGTAGCACAACAATCTGTTGATATCGATATGCAACAATTGTATAAAATACAAGAGTATGTAAATGCAGGAATAAAAAGTAAAATTGACATTTCCAATGCTAAACTTTCTTTATCTACTTCAAAACTGGATTTAATAAAAGCAAATTTCGCATTAAAACAAGCCTATAATAGCTTGATTTCTCTCTTAGCAACAAAAGAAAGATATCTTATAAAAGAAGAAAAACGAGATATTAAAGAATTAAGCAAAA
>CAJXWI010000276.1 GCA_913062735.1 uncultured Arcobacter sp. | reverse complement strand
TTAGGCTCATATGTTAAAGAAATAGATGATATTTAAGGATTAGTATGGAATTTAATACAGTATTAGACAATGTAAAAGTATATGAAGCGGGTAAACCAATAGAATTGGTTGTGCGTGAGTATGGTGTAGATACAAAAGATATCATTAAATTAGCATCCAATGAAAATCCTTATGGGACATCACCTAAAGTTGTTAGCAAAATTCAGGAATTGGCAAAAAATATGTTCATGTACCCTGATGATTCAATGTATGAACTCAAAGAAGCTCTAGCAAATAAGTTTGAAGTTCAAAGTTCAAATGTAATTGTGGGAGCAGGGAGTGATCAAATACTAGATTTTTGTGTGAAAGCAAAGTGTGTAGAAGGTTCAAAAATTCTTATGAGTAAAACAACCTTTGCTATGTATGAAATTTATGGTAGACAAGCAGGTGCTACTATTATTAAAACTACTGATGATGAACATAACTTAGCTCAATTTAGAGATTTGTACAAAGAACATGGTGCTGATGTCATCTTTTTATGTTTACCTAATAATCCTTTAGGTGAGTGTTTGGATAAAAAAGATGTCTATAATTTTTTAAATGAAATAGATTCTAATACTTTGGTAATAGTAGATGGTGCTTATCAAGAATATGCTTCTTATAAAGATAAAAATAAAGCAATTAATCCCAAGGATTTAATATCTACTTATGCTAACTGTATTTATTTAGGAACCTTTTCTAAAGCATATTCTTTGGGTGGATTAAGAGTTGGTTATGGAATTGCAAGTAAAGAAATTATATCTTATTTGCATAAATTAAGACCGCCTTTTAATATTACAAATTTATCCTTAGCAGGAGCAATTGAAGCGTTAAAAGATGAAGACTTTGTAAGTGCTTGTATTGTTAAAAACTTTGAAGAAATGAAACGATACGAAGAATATGCAAAAGAAAAAGGTTTTTCTTTTATTGAATCTTATACCAATTTTATTACCTTAAAATTTGATGCTTTATATGTGGCTTCAAAAGTAGCAGATGCTTTATTGAAAAAAGGAATTATTATTCGAGACTTATCTCCTTATTCTTTAAATGCAATACGAATTACTATAGGAACAAAAGAACAAAACACAAGAGTATTTGAAGTCTTAGATGAGATTTTACCTTCGTGTAAATAAATTCTAGGGTTCTTTTTTGGCTAAAGAGAACCTTAATAAAAAAAGGAATGAGATGAAAGGAAATACTAAATATACATCCCATATACTGGATGAAAAGGGTTATATTTCATGGAGCAAAGAAGAGAATAAGACTTGGTCTTTGTTAATTAAAAGACAAATGAAATGTATCAAAGGCAAAGCGTGTGATGAATTTATTGAAGGCTTAGATAAATTGAACTTACCAATGGATAAAATACCACAGCTAAAAGATGTAAGTGCTGTGATGTATGAAAATACAGGTTGGGTTTGTGAAGCAGTACCTGCCCTTATTAGTTTTGATAAGTTTTTTGAACTTTTGGCGAATAAGAAATTTCCAGTGGCTACTTTTATTCGTAGAAAAGAGGATTTTGATTATTTAACAGAACCAGATATTTTTCATGAAATTTTTGGCCACTGTGGAATGCTTACTAACAAAGCTTTTGCAGAATTTACACATAAATTTGGTGTTTTAGGACTTGGGGCATCCAAAGAGGATAGAGTCTATTTAGCTAGGTTGTATTGGTTTACAATTGAGTTTGGTTTGATGAAAAAAAATGATGAAATTAAAATATATGGTGGAGGGATTTTATCAAGTCCCAAAGAAACCTTACACATTTATAATCATGAATCTAAGATTTATGATTTAGAAGTTATAGACGTCTTTAGAACGCCATATCGAATTGATATTATTCAACCTATTTATCATGCTATTTCTAGTATTGATGATTTGTTTGATATTTCAAATATGGATTTAATGTCTTTGGTTCAAAAAGCTAAAAAGCTTGGTTTATATAAAGCTCTTTATGCTCCCAAAAATAACATAGCAAGTTAAAGGAAAAAAATGTCTGAATTAAGTATACAAAAATGTGAAGCCTGCAATGCAGATGCACCAAAAGTAAGTGATGAAGAATTGGCAAGTTTAATGAAAATGATTCCTACCTGGAGTCCTATTGTTGTTGATAATGTTATGCAATTACAAAGAGTATATGACTTTAAAAACTTTAAAGAAGCACTTGCTTTTACTAATAAAGTAGGGGTATTGGCTGAAAAAGAGTTTCATCATCCTGGTATTTTAACAGAATGGGGAAAAGTAACGGTCACGTATTGGACCCATGCGATAAAAGGCTTGCACAAAAATGATTTTATATGTGCGGCTAAAACAGAAGACTTATTAATCAAATAATTATTAGTATAAAACGCTCACTATAAATGTGAGTGTATTTTACATTTAAAATATTTTTTCTTAAAAATAAGAGAATATTTTAATGTCCAAAATAAGACAAAATAATAAAAATCAAGGAATGACAAATGAATAAATTTACGAGAATTGGCTTTATTCTTGCAGCTGCTGGCTCAGCTGTAGGACTAGGAAATATATGGAAATTCCCTTATGTGACAGGAGAATTTGGAGGAGGAGCATTTGTTATAGTATATTTATTAGCAATTGTTTTTATTGGCTTAGGTGTATTTATTGCTGAGTCATTAATGGGACAACATTCAGAATCTGATGTTTCATCAGCATTTGTAAAAATGTCAAAATCAAACAACCCAAATTGGAAGTATGCTGGTTTTATGATACTAGCAGGTATGTTGATTCTGTCTTTTTATTCAGTAGTTTTAGGATGGATATTAAATTATGTAGTGGCATCTTTTTCTTCTTTACCTACACAATCAAGCGTTGCAGGGGCTACTTTTGGTGCTTTAACAAAAGATGTAGGAACTCAGATTTTTTACCATACCTTAATTGCAGGAACAGTTATTTTTATAGTATTAAAAGGAATTAAAGAGGGAATAGAAAAAGTAAATTTAATTTTGATGCCCTTATTAGCGGTAATTTTATTTGGATTATTACTTTATGCTATTTCTTTGGATTCTTTTTCAACAGCCATTTCTTTTATGTTTGTTGCAGATTGGAGTAAGATTGATGAACATGCACTTTTAGCAGCTCTTGGGCAGGCCTTTTTTACTTTATCTTTAGCAACAGGTACTATGTTAACCTATTCTGCTTCACTTCCAAAAGATGCTAACTTTGTAAAAACATCTTTTACGGTTGCTTTTATTGATACCATGGTAGCTATTATTTCCGGGCTTATCATCTTTACGTTCTTGTTTGAAGCAGGGGCTCCAAGTGCTGCTGGACCTGGTTTAGTATTTATTTCTTTACCTGTTATTTTCTCGGGTTGGGGACTGTTAGGACAAATTATTGCTGTTTCATTTTTCATTGCTTTGGTGTTTGCAGGAATTACTTCTGCTGTTTCTATGATAGAACCAGCACTCTTGTTCTTTACCGAGCGTTTTAAAATGACACGACAAAAAGCAACTATTTTATGTGGGAGTATTTTTTACTCTTTTGGAATTATTGCTTTATTATCGATGTCAGATGCATGGGGAGAGAGTTTGACTTTCTTTGGTAAGAATGCTTTTGATTGGATGGATTTCATTTCTTCTTCTATATTAATGCCTTTAGGTGCAATTGTAACGTGTATCTTTATTGGTTTCTTTGTAGATAAAAATATCTTAGAAGAAAAATTTGTTAAACATACCTCTTTGATGGTATTTAAGATTTGGTATACTTTAGTTAAATACATTATTCCTTTTGCGGTAATGCTTTTATTTATTAATAAACTTGGATTAATCTAGGTTTTAAACAGAACAGTTTGACTAAAAAGGAGCGCTAAAGGTGCTCCTTTTTTTATGTAAAATTTCCTATCTTTATAGATAATTAACAATAAATTAACAAGTTTTTACTATCATTCTTCAAAATTTTTGGAGAAAATATGCAAAATAATTATACAAAACACTTACATAAATGGATGTGGAAGTGGCACTTTATCGCGGGTGTGATTTTGATGCCTGTCATTTTATTTTTAATAATAACAGGAACACTTTATTTATTTAAAAAAATATACGAAGATTATACTTTTGCAAGTATGCAAAAAGTACAGCCCAAAGCTATTGTTTTATCCTATGAAAAACAACGCGAAATAGTAGAAAAACATACAGGAAAAAAAGTCTCTTTTTTAATAGTTTCAAAAGATGAAAATAAAGCGACTGCTTTTGAAATAGGAAAATGGAGTAAAAAAACGACTGTTTATATTAATCAATATACAGGAGAAATAAAAGGAAGCGTAAAAGTTAAAGATACCTTGATGCATAAAATTAAAAAATTGCATGGAAATCTTCTTCTTGGTTATTATGGTGAGAAAGCGGTTGAACTTACTGCTTCATGGATGGTAATTTTAATATTAACGGGTTTATATATATGGTGGCCACAAAAAGGCTGGAAATTAAAAGGTTTGTTTTTAATACGAAGAGATGCAGGTAAAAGAATCTTTTACAGGGATCTTCATGCTGTTACTGCTTTTTGGATGAGTATTTTTATGCTTATAACACTTGCCGGAGGGCTTCCTTGGACCAGTGTTTGGGGTGAAGGTTTTAAAACAGTACAAAAAATAACAAATTCTGGCTATCCAAAAGATTATTCTGGAAAGAAATTAAAATCTATTAATAAAGAAAATACAACAATTTCTTTAGATGAAATGGCAA
>CAJXWI010000275.1 GCA_913062735.1 uncultured Arcobacter sp. | reverse complement strand
AAAAGAGGAAGAGGAAGTGTTTGAGTATTACAAAAATACAAAAGCAAAAGCCTTTATCTTAGAAAAATATAATTTTATAGAAAAACTGAATATAAAACACTTATATGAAGGAAAAAAAGAATTGCTTGAAGAATCTGCCGACCTTATGTTTCATTTACTTGTTTTGTTTGAAGGTCTAAATACGGATATTCACACACTTCTAAACCTGCTTTTTCCATAATAGTACGATGATTAATATAACTTGGATTACTAAGCCATACACGAGCTCTTGGGCGTGCGAGTTTAATTACATCTGCTAAAAGCCTTAATGCCCCACTGGCCCCTGGTGTTTGCAAGGTACTTGCTCGAAAATTTGCTTCACATTTACCTAAAACCAAATCTTGAATGGCTGTATTAAAACTCTCATCCCCAACAAGACCCATATAACTCTTACTTTCTTCATTAGCTGCAATACTTACACTAGCAGCTCGTACGGCTTGCATAATAGGTGTTTTCCCATATTTATCTTTATATATACCAATACCTAGATCGATTTTTTCTTTTGAAGAATCCTTTTTAAATGCTGTCATTACTGAAAGAATAGGATCACCTTTTGGTTTATTTAATAATTCTAAAATCATGATACTTTCTCCCCATGTAAAACACCGCTTGCAAGAAGCACACCTGAAATCACAAGTAGCATTCCAAATAATAAACTCATACTAATTTGTTCTCCTAACATAAATGCAGCAATAGAAGTAGCAACAACAGGTGTTGCTGCACCAATAGCTGCCGCTTTTTCTGCACCAATTCTTAAAATGGCAGCAGAAAAACACAAACCAGAAAAAATACCCACAATGATACCTTGCACCAATATTTGTGCAAGTAATTCAGACAGAGGCATCAAAGAATAACCAAGTTCGGGCCCTGTAATTACAATCCAAAGTGTGATAAATATTCCATTTGGTAAAGCAGAAAGTGCTGCAACTTGAAGAGGAGAAAGTCCTGATACACGAATACTAATAGTAAAGATTGCCCAAAACAATGCACAAAATAAAAATAGTCCTTGTCCTAATAATAAAGTTTCATCCAAACTACTACCTGCATCAACTAACATAAATACTATGCCAGAAAAAATAATACTAAGACCGATGGTTCTAAAAAGTGGTAATTTTTGTTTGAAAATCATTACTGCTATTATGGTTACAAATAATGGTGTAGTACCAGGTATTAAGGTACTTCCATAAGCTACTTGTGTTAATTGCATGGCATATCCAGACATTAGGAAAAAAGGCAAACCACTTCCTATGATAATTCCTAACAAATACAAAGGAGGTACTTTTGCATAATTTTTCATACTTTTTAAAAAAACAGGTAAAAGTATTAAACCAGGTATTGCATAACGAAAAAAGGTTAATTCTACTAATGTTAAAGGCGTAAGTGCACCCACTCTAAGGGATAAGGTGTAAGAAGACCAGATAAGGACCGTTATAAAAGCTAAAAATAAACCAAGAGTTTGTTGTTTCGCTGTGCTTGTGATATTTTGTACAAGTGTATTATTATTTGACATATATGCCTCCTAGGCAGTTATAGTATAATTTGAAAGAAGTATAGCCCTTTGATTTGTTTTAGTCTTTATCAAAACACCTCAGATATTTGTCTTTTTGAGTATATTTTATTGTCCATAAGTAACCAAATAACAGTTTATTTATGATAGGATTCTTTATGAAAAGAAAAATAACACGTGATTTACACATAAACATCGCAAATAAAACAATGTCTTATATTTATATGTATATAGATACGGCAATTAATATAGATGAACTTGCCCTTAGTTTTTCTATAAGTAAAAAACATCTTCATAATATTTTTAAAGAACAACTGGGTATTAATATTTATGAATCCATAAAATCAATAAGGCTGCAAAAAGCTTCAAATATCTTGCTCACTAATAAATACTCAACAATAACGCAAGTTGCTAATATGTGTGGCTATAGCTCACAATCCTCTTTTATAAAAGCCTTTAAAAAGCGTTTTGAAGTAAGTCCTACACAGTGGAGAAATGGTGCGTATGAAGCCTACTCAGATAAAATAATGCAGAATTCTTTATTAAAAGATTCTTTGCCTAATTTTGATACCTCAAGGGTGCGCATTGTTAAAACACAAGACAGATTGATATATTATATTAGACAAAAAGGCTATATAGTAAAAGAAGCCAAAAAGAAGTGGCAGCAGCTTCAAGCTTTTGCTTATACGAATGATTTAAAAGACTATGAACAAATAGGTATTTATCATGATAATCCTGCTCTTACTCCACACGATCAGTGTTTTTATATAGCAGCACTTAGCAGTAAAAAGAAAATAGAAAATACCAATATTCCTTGCAATACTTTAAAAGGTGGTTTGTATGCAAGCTTTGATTTATATGCAGGGGACAGAGAAGCCGCATGGTTTGTCAAATGGGCTTATCATAAGTGGTTGCCCACAAGTGGGTTTGAGACAACTACGGACTCTTCTTTTCTTATTATGCACAAAAATCATTTTTTAGAAGACAATGAAATAGATGCTACTTTTTATCTTCCTATAAAAAGTGTCTAAAATAAAGATTCCCTCCAAGCCTTTAAGCTTGGGCTTTTTTCTTAGCATTTATTAAAAATACCCCAGAAAAAATCAAAACAGTAGCAAGAAGATCAACAAGAGTAATATTTTCATTCACAAAAAAGTAAGCAATAAAAAGAGCTACAAGAGGTGGAAGATAGGTTGCTGATGATGCATTTACTGCACCAATTCTCTCAATTAAATAATAGTAAATAATAAAAGCCAAACCCGTACCTAATAATCCCAAACCAACAACTAAACCTATAAAAACATGGGTATGAGGCAGAATATTCTCAATGCCTTTATAATCCGTAATAAAAAGCAATATAAGAAGAGCATAACCCAATTGATAAGACGTAAGGGCTGCAAAATGTATTTTTAGAGGCGAAATAAATCGTTTCGCATAAACAAAAGATATTCCAATAATCAAAGAGCCTGTTATTGCAAAAATAACCCCTTCAATATTTGTTTCTAATAAATTGGCATCATAAGGTTTTGCTATAAGTACCACGCCTAAAAGTCCAATTGCAATACCTAAAATTCTAAGGGGTGTTATTTTTTCGTCTTTTATAAAAATGACGGCAAGAATGAAAGTAAAGAGTGGGATGGTACCACTTAAAGCACCTACAACCCCTGATAATAGCAAAGAAGATGCTTTTACAAAAAAGTAATAATAAACAGTAGTTGCTAATAATGACATTATAAAAAAATGAAAACTGTATTTTAAGTGTTCTAGTTTTAGTACTTTTAGATACATAGCATATATCAATACAGGGATGAAGCCAAAGAGTACTCTTATTAGTACGATTTGAATATCAGATAAATATTCGCTTGCCCATTTCATATATATAAAGTTTGAGCCCCATACTATTCCTAGTATTGCAAATAATATAAGAGGTAAATTTTTAGCCATGATTTGCCTTTAAAGTTATAAATCTATTTTTTAATAAGTAGTATATTTCATTTTCACTTATAATGATAGGAGAATATTGCTATTTGTTTCATATTTAGAGTTTTGGAGTTATATTGTTGATTGTTAGGGAAGTTATTTTCTTTAGAGAATTTTGAAATTTGTGAAAACTGTGACGCAAACTGTGACACCTTTTTGTTAGTATTAATTATTAAGATTTATAAATTAATATATATTCTTAAGGAAGAGAATGTCTTTTAATAATGAAGATAGAGAGTAAAGGGGACATAGTGTTCCATGAATAAATAGTTATTTAACAAAAGGAATTATCATATGAGATTATTAATATTAGAATTAGCAGATATTTTAAAAGATTATAGAAGTAATGAGAACTTAAATCCAACTATCTTAAATATAGAAAAATGGATTCATCAATTTACAGTAGTAAATCAAAAAGTTATTTTAGAAGAGATGATTCATATATTTAAATGTAGATATTTAACAGAATTAGAGGTGGAAGATTTCTTAACTAAATTAGTGACAAATGACAAATTAGTTACTCCAAACTATTGGAATGAAGTATCATTATTAAAAGTTCAAACAGATGGAAATAGTCAAAATATTATGGTTGATAAATTTAAAAATATTCTAAATAATGAAATACAGATAAATGTTAGTATTAATGATAATACAAAAAATAAATTTATATATCTAGATGATTTTCTTTTTACAGGAGGAAGATTAAGAAATGACTTAACAGAATGGTTTAAAAATGCACCACGAAATGCTAGATTAGATATAACTATTGCTTTGGTCTTATAGAAAAGAATTGAAGGCATATCGAGGTTTATCTATTGTTAATGCATTACAAAAAATTATAATTAATTTGATCGGTATTTTTATAAAATATCTGAATATCATTATGTTTATGTTCGATAAGTTATGTATGGGCGGAATTATGTAATAGGATTTTAACTCTGCATCATTCAGTTATAATCATTAATAGAAAGCCCGAAGAGCAATATTCAGGCTTTATTATTTATAATTATCCATTTTCGATTCAATTTGTTATCTACTAGAACTGGCTAGAAATATGGCAAAACTAATGAAGATAATACCAGTGAATCGATTAAATAAGGCCAAGAAACTTGGTTTATTGAATTGTGAGCTAAGTTTTTTACCCACTAGCATATAACTAAATTTTAGTACGTAATCTATTGATAACCACGTTAACATT
>CAJXWI010000274.1 GCA_913062735.1 uncultured Arcobacter sp. | reverse complement strand
AATAAGGTTTTGTTTTTTTATACACTCTTGCTTGTTGATCATAAAATGCATCTTCATAAATCAATCTTCCATCAAAACCGTGTTTTTGTATTCGTAATACTTGATTGTAAATATTGTAAAATCGTGTAACATCTCCAAGACCACTTGAACTTTCAATTATTTTATAAATACTTAGAGGTAATGAACTGTCTAAAGAATACACAAAAGTACTAATGTTTCCATTGGCTCTTATCTCTTTTATTTTTCTATTTAGTTTATCGTAGGTATATGTGCTGGTAAGATTATTCGCATTTGTACTTGATATTACATTATTTCTATTATCATAGGTAAAAGAACTGTTATGTCCTAAAGCATTAGTAGTATGTACTAAGTTTTTTCCAAGAGAATCATAAGAGTAAGAAGTACTCTTACTTGTTATATCAGAACCACTTATTGTTTCTTTGTTTACATTTCCAAAGTTATCGTATTCATATGTTTTTTGTAAGTTTTTCCCACTTAATATTTCTTTTGCTGTTTTTATTGCCCCATTGCCAAAATACGTGTAAGAACTCTGTTTGGAGATAGAATTTTTATTCTGACTTGTTTGAGTATAAGTATAATTACTTAATAAGTTCACTTGCCAAAGGTCAATATTTGCTACTTTAAAAGTACTAGTATTTACTTTTGTATGTATTAAGTTAGTGTTGTTATCGTATAATTTCTCACTGGAACTTAGAATATTGCCATACACATCTGGCTTAGTATTTGTTTGAATAGTGTTTGATAAATACCTACCATCTAAAGAATATCTCCTGTATTGCATTTGAGAGGTATAAAAGCTAAGAATATTAGGATTACTTTGATCGTTATAAGAAAGGTAATCATTTATTTGTTCGCTTTGTATCGTATTATTAATATAAACTTTACTTTCAAGAGTTAAATAAGTAAAAGGAAATTCTTGCAAATATCTTGTAATTTCTTTTTTCTTATTAAAAGCACTTGTTTTTGTAATGATATTAAAGCCAAAAGAACCGTATTGAATATTTGTTTTAAGGCCTTCATAAGTATAAGTGTACTTTTTTTCATAGTTACTTGAAGTATTAAGGGTTATATCTTTTACTAAGATTGATGAAGAGGATTTAATATCTCTGTTTGGGTAAACAGCATTTGTTTGTGCTGTATATATGCTCGTATCGAATAAAGATGCATAATTTATGTCTATGTTTTGGTTCATATTATTTGAGATATTTGAAAGGAGTTCTTTTTGATACTCTTGTTCTAAAACTACTAATTCATTGTTCGTATATCTTAGAATATCACTTTTTCCATCCCCATTAAAATCACCAATATCAAAACCATAGTTTTCATTCGTAGCGCCGTAATTTTTATCTAAAGTTATTTCTTTTTGAAAAAAGGTTCCATCTTTTTTAGAAAGTAAAGCATAGATTTTATTTTGTGAATATCTTAAGATATTACCATTTTGATCACTTCTATTATAAACATTTATACTATCAGCAAAAGTACTTGCTACACTAGAAGATATCATTTCAAACTGTCCATCTCCTTTTGATAAAACAGTAATAATTTCATTGTTTTTATATCTTATAATATCTGTTAAACCATCACGGTTAACATCACTTATAAGGGTTTTATAAACAGTATTTTTAAGTCCAAAGTCTTTTGGTGTAGTGTATTCGTGATTTTTATAACTGCCATCACCATTTGAAAAGAATGCATATATTTTATTATTACTGTATCTGAGAAAATCTCCTAAACCGTCTGCATTAAAATCACCCATTGCAAAAAGAAAATTGTTTTTTTCATCTGTTTCATTTTGTGCACTTGGGTTTTGGATTCTATGGATAACTTGTGTGTAAGTACCATTTCCATTTGAAAATAGAGTATAAATGGTATGTCCGTAATATCTAATAATATCACTTCGTCCATCTCCATTTACATCTCTTGCACTTGCATAAAAGGTATCATTCTTATTTTTAAAATCACTTTGAGTATTTGTGGATACTTCAGTATAGGTACCATCACCATTTGAAAATAAAGTATAGATTTTATTGTTGGTATAACGTATAATATCACTTTTTCCATCGGCATTAAAATCGCCAGTTAGTATTTCATATTGGCTGTTTTTACTTCCATAATTTGTTGGAGTAGTAAACGATTCAGTTGAAAAGGTGTCATCACCATTGGAAAACAGAGTAATCATTTCATTATTTGTATATCTTAAAATATCATCTATTCCATCTGCATTAAAATCTGCGATAACAGTTTCATAGGTACTTTCGATGGTTCCAAAATTTTTGCTGCTTGTAAATGGTTTTTTCAAAAAAGCATACTCAGATGCATTCGTCCACGAAAATTCAAGTGGATTAATACATTGTAAAGAAAAGCATTGATTGATCTTTTTCAACTTATATTTAGCACTTGTGGAGAGAGAAGTGGAGGGATTATAAGATAAAACATAATTAAATATTTCTGTATTATTAGTACGAATAGAAATATTACTTAACAAGGTACTCTTAATAAGTTTACTTCCTAATTTATAAGAAATACTATTTATCTCTTTTTGAATGTATTGGAAATTAATTGTATTGTTTGAATATTCAATTCTACTAATATTTTGATTGGAGTAATGATAAATGATTTCATTTCCAAAACTATCTGTTTTTTTGCTTATTCTAAATACTATAGTATCTTGGGGATTAGAACTTGAATTATGTCTATGGGAATCCAATAAGCCATACTCTTTAATCACTCCATTTTTATAATATACTTTAAAACGTTTAGTGTGTCCACTTTCTTGAAAAGATACTATTTTTTTATAGGAATTTACTTTTGTAAAATAAGTAGTTTTATCTCCTCCATAACTTTGAGATAAATCATTTTGTAATAATTTTTCTCCATCTATACAATAGTATTCTGTAGAAGTATCTTCTCTTTCAAGTTTTGTATCTTTCTTACATCTCTGTATTGTAGATAAGCCAGAAAGACCAAAACCAAGACCTAAGATTCCATTACTTTGATTTGATGCGTTATACTTTATTTTAAGATTTGGTGAAAAGTCATTAGTACCTTTTGGAATATCAAGAGCTAAAGAGTAAGAAAAATTTCCTTGATTGACATTGTATTTTCCTTTTAGGGCACCTATAATTTCGTTGCTTGGTCCAGATGCTGCAAATACATTCAAGGAAAAAGCAATTAAAACAATCAATATTGAAAGCATACTTTTATTAAAATAAATCATGATCTGTCCTTTAGTTATAGGTAATATTTTTAATTTCTTGAATTTTTGAATTCAACTTATTTAATTTTTTATTTATACTTATTTCTTCTGGGGATAAATCTTTTCCTACTTTATTTGAATAAAAAGCAGGAATAGTTAATTTATGTTTTTTTATTAAAGCATCTGTTTGCTCAATTAGTAACTTTGTTTTGCTTTCTATTGACTCAACATTTGATGTATCAAATGTTTTTTCTAGCAGCAATTCGTTATTGTTATCTTCATTGAAAACTTCACTGTATGTTTTTTCTATTTGTGGATTATTATTTTTCACAAGATTGATAGAAGTATTAACATTCTCTTTTTGTTTATCTAAACTAGAAGAAGTATAAAAATATATTGACAGAACTGAAACGCCTAGCACAAGCGAAAGTTTAAGTGTATTTTTCATATTAAGCCTTTTTATTATAATTATTAAAATTATTCTAATATGACTAATATTAATAAAAACTTGTTTTGAAATCTTTTTTTAAATAAATAATGAGAAGTATTATCAGAAATTTTTCTTAATAATTTTAAAGGTTGATGATATGTTCTGGATAAAAAATATTTTTAATTAGATAAAAACCTCTATTTTCATATGAGCACAAGTTACTTTTTTATTAGTTTCAGTAAAATCATTTTAATAATTCAAATAATTTTAGTTAATAATTTAAAAAGCACTTATATTATTTATTTTACGTATAAAATATGAATGTTACTTTTTGAAACGTTTATACCTAATAGAAAAGTTGTCAGATTTACAGTGGAAAACTATAAAAGCCACTTTAAAAAAGCTTTATTTAACTTTTTTAGCCATTAAAAGAGAGGATATTAGTATTTCTTTTGTATTTTTTTGTTTTAATAAAATAGTGACGGCATTGTTTTTACTGTAGTTTTCGCTAAATGTAGCTAAAGAAAATGTTTCAATGTCTTTTAACAAAAGATCAACATAAGCATTCTCTAAACTTTCATGTGTAAGATTTTTAAAATTTATTTTGTTTAAACTTTCAATTCTTAATAAATTGTTTTCTCTTGAAACAAGATAATATATGTATTTGTAAAAAACATCATGGTACATATTTGTGCTTTGTATTTCTAAGAGTGTAAACTCCGATTCTTTATCTATATTAAGCACACTTGATCCTTCTAGTATATCTTCAATAAAAATTTGTTTTACACTGTTTTTCAGCATATTTTTTTCTATTTTGTTTTCGAAGAGTTTATTAGAAAAGTTTGTCATGTCTAAGGTTTTATACATAAAAAGTAAAATGATAGAAAAAAGAGTAATAGAAATAAGTACTTCTACTAAAGTAAAGGCTTTTATCTTCATTCATTTATCTTAAAAAAATAGTATTTTTTTTGTTTAGAAGCACCAGATAAAAGAGTTTCGTATTTTTTAAATTCAATTGTTGTTAAACCATTTATCTCATATTCTTCGCGATTTAATTCTTTAGTTTTTACAGTTATTTTAAAATTTTTAAG
>CAJXWI010000273.1 GCA_913062735.1 uncultured Arcobacter sp. | reverse complement strand
AAATTCTTCATCGGGAATATGTGAAGCCGCTTCTTTAAAAATTCCTGCAATTAATGTTGGTAGAAGGCAGATGGGAAGACATGCTGATCAAAATGTAGTTTTTTGTGGAACTTCTTTTGATGAAATAGATACGTCGATAAAGATGGTTCTTTCAGAAACTTTCCAAAAAGAACTTAAATATCTTCAGAATTCATATGGTAATGGTAAGAGTGCAGTAAAAGCCTATAATCTTATTAAAACAATAAATTTTAAAGATATGCTTGCGAAAGTAGAAGATCCTTTAAAGGTGGAGATTTATGAATAAAGTATTAGTCATTGCAGTACATCCTGATGATGAAACATTGGGTTGTGGAGGTACGCTCCTAAAGCATAAATCGCTTGGAAATGAAATACATTGGCTAATAGGAACGGATGTCAAAGAAAAAGATGGGTTTACTACTCAACAAGTTGAGAGAAGAGAAACAGAAATAAAACAGGTAGAAGAGAAATATAATTTTGATAGTGTATCTAGATTAAAATTATCTACTATGCGAGTTGACGAGTATTCAATGAGTGAGATAATAGGCTTGATCTCAGAGGTTATTAAAAAAATTCAACCAAATATAATATACCTCCCTTTTAAAACTGATGTCCATAGTGACCACAGAAAATTATTTGAAGCTGCGTATTCGTGTACAAAAAACTTTAGATATCCATGCATAAAAAAAGTATATATGATGGAAACACTTAGTGAAACTGAATTTAGTCTTTCAACACCTGATAGTTATTTTATCCCCAATATATTTGTGGACATAAGTGAATTTTTAGATGAAAAGCTGGAAATAATGAAAATTTATAAAAATGAGATATCAAAACATCCTTTCCCTAGAAGCTTGAGAAATATAGAAGCATTAGCCACTTTTAGGGGCTCTACTGCAGGTTGTGAATATGCTGAAAGTTTTATGCTCCTAAAAGAAATTCAATAAGACTAAAAATGGAAAAGTTAAGTCTTATTGAAAACACCATTATTAATACATATAAAAAGAATATGAATTTTTTGAAAGAAAACCATGAACAGTTATTTAAAAGAGTATCTTTACTATCTGAAGAATTAGAAAACGAAACATCAAAAGAAAAATATAGTTTAGAGTTTGAAGATGGAATATTTAATATATTGGATTTAAGTAATGAAGAATATTTATATGAGAGTGATCCTTATTATGATGCACAATATAAAGAAAGTAAATATTATCCAAATATACAAGAAGCTATCTCTTTAGTCCAAACACAAAAAATAGAGAAAATAAGAAATCCTAAATATAAGGTAGATTCATTTGAATATATCAATGAATATATAGAATTAATTGAGAAACAAAACTTTTTGAAAAATACGAAGTTTTCTTCTGTGGGTAAACATATATTTGTTGGTACTTTACTTGGAATTCATATTGAAAAGATGCATAAGAAAATAAAATCTAAAAACTATTTAATTTGTGAAAAATCACTGGAAGTTTTCCGATTATCACTGTTTTTTTGTGACTATAAAAAACTAGTTAAAAAAAGTAATTTCTTTTTTGCTATTGAGTTAGATGAAGTGGATTTTAGAATAGTACTTAAAAAATTTCTTAAAAAAGATTCACAGTACAATAATATTGTTAAGTATACCTTGGCTTCAAACAGATATAAAACCGCTCTTCAAAAGTTGACGGATATTATTGCGTTGGAGAATCCTTTACTCTATTCTTTCTCAGATTATTTAGGGGCTTATAGTAGAGGGATTGGGTATATTAAAAAAGAATATAAAGTGTTAAACCTCACCAATATCAAAGAAGAATTTGACCCAACTCGTATATTGTACATTGGACCTGGACCTTCTTTATCCAAAAATATCACGTTTATTAAAGATGCTCAAAAAAAATTTGTTTTGGTTTGCTTAGCATCAACATTAAAACTTCTAAGTGAACATGATATTGTTTCCGATATCATCATCTCAATTGATGCTTCTACTCTCATAAGTAAACAATTTGATATTCCTGGAAAGTATTTTAACAACTCTATTCTCTTAGTCTCTTCAAAAATAGATAAAGGTATATTGAAAAAGTTCAATAAGGAAAAAGTATATATGATTCAGGACTCCATAGAATTTTTCAAGGGTTTTGGAATATTCACAGGGAATTCAAGTGGTGAAATAGGATATAGTTTATGTTGTACTTTAAATATTAAAGAGTTATATCTGATTGGGATGGATGTTGCTCTTGATCAAAAAACGAAAAGTACTCATGATAGTAGTTACTATATAAATGAAAAACTAGACAATAGTGATTATGTATTTTCTGATTTTGGGGAATTGGATTTTGATAAAGATATCATAAAAGTCAAAGGTAATTTTGTAGATGAAGTTTATACTACACGAAGGTATCAACAGCTTATTTATAACTATAATCAGGTTACCCGAAGTATTAATACAGATATAAAGATTTATAATTTGTCTAATGGGGCATTTTTAGAAGGGATGGAACCTTTGGATGTTAAGAATATGGAATTTAATCAATTTGAACAAATTAAAAAGAAAAAGTTACATAAGTATATTCAAAAACTTTTTGATAATAATTCAAAAAGAGGATTTAGCAAAATAGATAAGAATGAAATAAAAGATGATAAAAAAATTGCCCAAATTTTATTTAATATAATAAAAGATTCTAGTGAAATAAGTACTTTTAATAATAAATTTAATCAAATAAAACTGGCATACCCTACAAGTTTTATCTATCAAATTTTAGTCTTATATTTTGATTTACTAAACCCATATATAGATTTAATAAAAAATAATAAAAAATTTTTTCAACAAAAATTAAATATGATACAATTAGAGCAGATTAAGAAAATATTGGAGTTTTATAAATGCAAGATATAAAAAAAGTAACTCTAAAAAAAAATGCATCGATAAAAGAGGCTTTTGAAGTTATAGACAAAGGTGCTAAACGAATTGCAATTGTTCTTGATGATGAAGAAAGAGTTATTGGTACAATAAGTGACGGAGATGCAAGGAGAGGACTGCTAAAAGGATACACACTAGAGAGCTCTATTGAAGACCTATATTATAAAACGCCTACTCTTGGGTATGAAACAGATTCTAATGAAGAAATAATTAAAAAAGCTATTGTTAAAAAATTATATCAAGTTCCCATTGTGGACAAAAATAATAAGCTAATTTATGTTGAAGACTTAGCAAATTTATTGCAACGAACAAAAAAACGAAATAAAGTTGTTTTAATGGCTGGTGGTTTAGGAACAAGGCTACGTCCCTTAACTGATTCAATTCCAAAACCACTTTTAGAGATTGGAGGAAAACCAATTCTTGAAACTATTATTGGAAACTTTATTAAATATGGGTTTACAGATATAATTATAAGTGTAAACTACAAAGCAGAGATGATTAAAAATTATTTCGCAGATGGGCAGCAGTTTGGTGCAAATATTTCTTATGTTGAAGAAACTAAACGATTGGGAACAGCAGGAGCATTAAGTTTATTCTCAGATGATTCGATGGAACCATTTTTTGTTATGAATGCTGATTTATTAACGACTGTAAACTTTGAACAAATGTTAGATTTTCACTTAGAAGAAAACTCAATTGCAACTATGGCTGTACGTGAATATGAATATCAAGTTCCTTACGGAGTCATTGAAATAAAGAATAGTGGAATAACTTCTATACAAGAAAAACCTATTCAGAAATTTTTTGTGAATGCAGGAATATATATACTTTCTAAGAAAGTCTTAAAAAATATTCCCAAAGATGAATTTTACGATATGCCTACGCTTTTTGAAGAATTAATTAGTGACAATCAAACAGTACTCTCTTTCCCTGTACATGAATATTGGCTAGACATTGGTAGAATGGATGAGTTACAGCAAGCTCAGAATGAATATTTTAGAATCTTTGATGTCAAAAAATAAAAAAATATTAGCAATTATCCCCGCCCGAGGAGGAAGTAAAAGACTTCCCGGAAAAAATACTTTAGAACTTGCTGGTAAACCACTGATTTCATGGACAATTGAAGCTGCTTTAGACAGTGAATATATTGATACTACAATTATAACAAGTGATAATGATAAAGTTTTAAATATAGCGAAAGAATATAAAACTATGGCTATTAGAAGACCAAAAGAACTATCAATTGATTCTTCCAGCTCTATTGACGCTATTTTGCATGCTTTAGAGCAAGTATCAAAGGAATATGACTATGCCGTTTTATTGCAGCCAACTAGTCCTTTGCGAACATCTAAACATATTGACGAAGCTATTATGCTCCTAAATAATAAAAATGCGGATGCTATAATTTCTGTTTCTGAGATGAGTCATTCTCCTTTGTGGGCAAACCAAGTAGATGATTCTTTAAGTATGGAAAATTTTTTGGATGAACAAATTTTGAATAAAAGAAGTCAAGATCTATCTACATTTTACAGATTAAATGGTGCAATATATATTTGTAATATTAAAAAACTATTAAAAGAAAAAACATTTTTTATAAAAAAAAACATATATGCATATAAAATGAATAAGAAGTCATCTGTTGATATTGATGATGAAATAGATTTTAAATTAGCAGAAATATTATTTGAGAACTAAAGAGTTTTTAGATACAATTTTTGGAATATATCTTTGAAGGGATACCTATGCGTAAAGAAAATGATGAACAAGTAAATGAAACAAAAATTAATGATACAATGGAACAAATTAAGGCTATGTTAGAAACGATGGAT
>CAJXWI010000272.1 GCA_913062735.1 uncultured Arcobacter sp. | reverse complement strand
TTTTATGTTTTATATTATACGAGGCTGCGCCAATTGAGGACAATGGCTGCCGCCATTGGTGAGCTATCATATTAATCATTTCTCCCATAGCTGCAAATCTAGATTGTCTGACCATGATTTCTTGGTTCTCTTTATTTTTTTTTATTTCAATTTCTAATTTTTTATTTTTATCAATTAGCTCATTTTTTAATACTTTTGGCGCTATCGCTTGAAATAGTGTTTCTTGTAACTTATAAATATTAATAGGTTTTAAAACGAAGGCACTAATACCCAATTCAATAGATTGCATCATAAAGCTTGTTTCTTTATGGGCAGTTGTAATAACTACAGGTACATCTTTATCAATCTCTTTAATCTTTTCAACCATGCCTAAACCATCAAGTTTGGGCATCTTTATATCCGTTAGTATTAAATCTATCTTTTTATGTGATGCTTTAAAAGCAGATAAACCTTCTTGTCCATTTTTAGCGCAAATGACATTCATTCCAAAAAGACTTAAAGCCTCCTCTATCCCTTGTTGTATTATGGATTCGTCTTCTGCATAAAGTATGGTTAAATTTTCTAAAACTTTCTTATCCATTATAATCCCTTTCCCATATTTAGAAATATGTTACTCTTAAATAGTATTACAATAGTATCATTATCCCCTTTAAATTTGAACCGTATTTATTTTGTACCTTTTTAATAACCTCTTTATTGAGATACACTAAGATTCTTCAAACTCTTCTTGCGTTATGTCCCTAGAGATATAATCTTTTTCTATATATTTTGTAATATCTAACAAGTGACTGGCCCCTGTAAGTCCATTTCCAACAGGAATATTAATTTCATGTGCAACACCAGCGACCAACATTCCTGAGGCTGCCATTATTTCTTCAATTAATTTATCTTGAACTTTCATTAACTCTTCCAATGAAGATTGTAATACTTCATTTGTTTTTTCTAATTCTTCAGTTCTTTTTGATAAAAGTTCTTCAAAATTATCTTTGAGTAAAATAAGTTCTAGGTCTTATTTTGTTAATTGATCGGTCCTATTTATTACTTCTTTTTCAAGATATTCTTGATATTTATAAATCTTCAAGTGATTTTTTATAATTTATTCGTTGAAGAGCAATCTCTCCATTTGTTGCAATAAATAGTTTTCAAGCAACTCCAAGTTATTAGAATTATCCTCTACAATCAATATATTCATTTTATAATTCTTTCCAGTTAAAACTGGAATGGTAACCTAAATTCATACTCGGAATTTAACAATTCTGAGATAAAATAAAATGAATAAGGGAAATCATGAGAAAAAGTAAATATAGTAAAGAGTTTAAAGATTCAACAGTTCAATTAATATTGAATAATAAGGAAAGTGTTGTACAAGTTGCTGCTGATTTAGATTTAAATCCAAAAACATTATACATTGGGTTACAGTTTATAAAAAAGAGCATAATATTCCTACACGAGATATAAATTTATCTTCTTCTAAAGAAAATGAACATGAAGTGGAGTGGTAACCTTATTTAGGACGGAGAAATTTAACAATTCTGAGATAAAATAAAATGTATCAGGTTTAACATGAGAAAGAGTAAATATAGTCAAGAGTTTAAAGATTCAACAGTACAATTAATTTTAATAATAAGGAAAGTGTTGAACAAGTTGCTGCTGAGTTAGATTTATAACCAAAAAAATTATACCATTGGGTTACAGTTTATAAAAAAGAGCATAATATTTCTATCGTACATTCCAGATCATCCAATAAAAGTGAAACGAGAGAGGAAGAGAACAAACGCCTACGACGCAAGAATAAGATTCTCATGCAAGAACGTGATATGCTAAAAAGGCAACTTCATACGTACATATGAAACTCTATGAGGTATGCCTGGATTTTTGAACATAAAAAGAGTTTTAGTATTAATATCATGTCTAAGGTAATAAAAGTAGATAAATCATCGTATTACCATTGGATTAAAGTTGGCTCCATTGTTAAAAAAGTAGATACTCAGTTAAATGGATTGATTGCGGCTATATTTAGTCAAGGAATAAATAACTATGGAACACGAAGAATTCAAAATAACCTTCTATAATTATATGGATTAATTGTCTCAAGAAAACGTATATCTAGTATCATGAAAGATTTAAATCTCAAAGTTAAAATGAAAAGAAGATATAAAAATACCACTGATTCTAATCATAATTTACCAATAGCTCCAAATATACTAAATAGAGATTTTTATGCATCAAATACTGATGAAAAACATGTAGGGGATATAACCTATATTCACACAGGTGAAGGCTGGTTGTATCTTTCAACAGTAATTATACTCAAGAAAAGTTGTTGGTTGGAGTATGGATGATACGATGAAAGTATCTTTAGTCAATGATGCGTTAAAGATGGCAATAGCTCTTAGGAATCCAACTAAAGGATTACTGTGGCACACAGACAAAGGTTCTCAATACGCTTCATATTCACATAAAGATTTATTACAAAAACACGAAATCACTCAAAGCATGAGTAGAAAAGGTAATTGTTGGGATAATGCAGTTGCTGAAAGCTTCTTTAAAACATTAAAAAATGATTTGGTATATCAAAGATATTTTTATACTAAAAGACAAGCAAAAGCAGAGATATTCGAATATATTGAATTTTATTATAACAGAACTAGAAGTCATAGTTATTTAGGAAATTTATCTCCTAATAATTTTGAAGAAAAAGACTTTATGTTAGAAAATGAAATGGTGGCTTAGGGATAAGCAAAAAAGTGTATGAAATTCAGTTACCGTTCCAATCTTATGTGGGCGTGTATTTAGTTTGGATAGTGGAACCAATCTTACTTATATCCAGTATTATATGGCTTTTTACAAAAAACAAAGTCATTCAATAAAAACTTAATTAAATAAGGAAAGAAAATGAGCAAATAAGAGAAAATTATTGCAAAGAAGTACTACTAAGTAAAGAATTTTGATTAAATAAGAATTAAATAAATTAACTTTTGCTATAAACACAATAAGGACGTGATTTACCCGTATTGTGTTTATACTCAATTATTTTATTTTCTATAAAAATATTTCCACTACCAGGAACGGAATCTCATGAAAACAAAACTAGTAACTTATATTGTAAAAGAGCTAGGGAATATTGATGAAAACTCTCCACTTGAATACCTAAAAGAGAATAAAAAACAATAAACTCCATAAAAAACTATTTATATCAAACTACTTATCGCAAAAAAATTATTTTACATTATAATGATTTAAAATACTGGATCATTAAAGATGGGGGCATATTTAAAACTATTCTTCTTATTGTAATTTCAAAATATATTTAAATATCTCATCTTTTACTTAATACTAATACCTTTAGCTTCCAGAAGTTGCTTGCTTTTATCATCTTTAGGTTGATACCCTTTTTCAATAAATTAGTCACATAACTCTTATTATAAAAAAATGCAAGAATAATGTTTCCTAAACCTAGAGTGGAGACAATTAGAATGGCATAAATCAAAAACCACTTAATATCATCTCTTAATAAAGGTACAAAAAACCGAATATAATGCCTGTCCATGAAAATAGATATGGTACCAGCTTTTCTTTCTGAGACTCATTTTTCATCCTAATTAATATATTCTATTTTAACATATTGGAATAAGAAAGTGGATTTTAGGAATTAACTATATAGACGTTGGTTTTATGCAATTGATTCTAAAGTTGGAATTATTTGATAGAGTTGCTCTATTGTTTGCCAAGTCACATCTTTCATTGATTTTTAAAAAACTGTCATCTTTAAGGCTAGTTATCGTTGCTCCAATGCTAATCTTCATATTTATTTTTTTGATTGTCATTTTTATATTTGCAGCATAAATTTTCGCTTCTGCTTGCGCTAGGGTTAAGTTTTGTAATATTAAGTAATAGATATTTTCTTTTAAGTAATAAATGATATATTCTTTTTTGAATGAGTCATCAAGGTATCTGGTAAATGCTCTTAAAAATATGCCGATTTGGGCACTGTTAGCTAGGCTCTCTTTTAGTTCATTTAAGTTGTCAACAGTCAGCTTTGCTATAACAAGTTTGGAATTATTTCTTTGTGCTTTTTTTAATTCCACGTCTAACAGTATTTTATATGAATAGTTTTTGAATTTAGTGAGATTTATTTCTAGAGTAGGAGTACTTTTTAATGCAGGATTGTCAGTTGTATTTGTTTTTTGACTATATTCCAAATCAACCTTTAGCTGATCAATTTGGGCATAAGAATTTTTTAGTTTATTTTCTAATATAACAACATTTTTTCTTGTAGTAACGTCACTAGCTGCTAGAGTCTGTTTTGTTTTTTTATGCTCAATTACATTGTATCGTAAATTTCTCCTCGCAGTTTCTATAGTGTATTCAAGTGATTTTTCAAGTAGCTCATTTCTGTTTATAGTAGATTCGAGTGATTTTTCAAGTAGCTCATTTCTGTTTGTAGTATCCTTCTCAAAACAATCATTAATACGTATAATGCTATTCAATTTAGTATAGAGTTTTTTATAATATTTCGCCAATGTTGCATATTCAACAAACGAAATTGAATCGTTACTATATAACTCTTTAATTTCATTAAGTACGGATTCAGCGTGATCTAAAGTTTTTTCTTCTGTTGTTTTTCTCATAATTAAGTCAACTTTATAGTAGAAATACTTGTTGTAATTACTCTTAAATTAAAATTTATATTTTTGTAGTTTTCTTTGAAAATTCCCCCCACTTCTTCTAGACTGTCCTTTACTTCATC
>CAJXWI010000271.1 GCA_913062735.1 uncultured Arcobacter sp. | reverse complement strand
ATTGGATTTGCTAAAAAATTCATAAATACTTTTTTGCACTAATTTTTTGTCACTATTTATTGAACTAAACTCAATCAACGTATAATTTATATCTTTAAAGTCGGTTAATTTATTTATTAGTTCATTATTTAATTTTTCTCTACTGAAATACATTTGAGTAATTTGTTCAATTTGATTTTCAGTATCACTTGTTTTTTTATTATCCATATAAGATGCACTGATAATATCATCATCTAAGACTTCAGCTAAATTATAAGAAACGAATTCATTTTCATTTTCAATCATATAAAACCCTTAATAATTAGTTATTATATACTAATTAATTTAAAAGTAGTAAATATTTATTGAATTCTTTTATTAATCCTTTAATTTAGAAACGAAGTTTTACTGCTAGAAATAATATCACAGAAATAAGGCCTTATAAATAAAATTTTCTTTTTTTATATATATTAAGTATAATGCAAAATATAAAAATGAAAGTGCTACTTTATGATCTTAGATATACTTATTAATACTCCCTTTTACATTTATTGGATGTTCTTTTCTCTTATTGCTGTTGGTTATATGCAAAGTAAAACACGAAAACTAGGAATTAGAAGGGCATTAATTATGCCTATTCTTTTGTGTTCTTTATCTTTTCTTGGGTTCTTATTGGATTTTGGTTTAACTTTTTTAAGCAGCTTTTTTTATTTTCTTGGTTTTTGTTTGGGTTTATACCTAGCAATATTGCTAAATAAAAAGTTCTCAATCATGCAGCAAATACAATATTCTTTTTCTAAACGCTCTTTTGTCATACAAGGCAGTTTTATTCCTTTAAGCATGATGATGTTCGTATTTTTTATTAAATATTTTGTAGGTGTAATTACTGTAATTAATCAAGAACTTTTATTACAAAAAGAATTTATTATGTTTTTTTGTATTCTTTATGGACTCTTTTCTGCATTGTTTTTTATGCGTTTTTATGTTTTATACAAAAAGAGCCACGTTTAAAAAAATCTTTTTACTCTAACTCCAAGCGTAAATCAATAATAATATCATCAAAAACTTTGTGCATGCCTAAGTACTTAAAAAACTTACTTGAACCATAAATAATATTCCAAAATGTTCTATCAAAAGAAAAAGTACTTGATAAAACCAAGCGCTCTTCTATAAAAGATACGTTAGCAGCACATACAAAAGGTCTAGAAATTCCTTTTATACTTAAGACTCCTTCTAAGATACAATTATTAGCTGTTAAATAGGCATCTTTTTCTAAAGATATATTTGAAAAAGAAAATTTTGCTTGGGGAAAAAAATGCGTAAAGAAAAAATCCTCTGAATTTAAATGTGTATTCAAAGAGTCTTTCCCCTGCTCTTGTGTTAAATCGGTGGTATCAATACTTTTCATATCAACAATAAACTCACCTTCTAATGCATTATTTTCATAAGATATAAAACCACTGCTAAGGTTTATACTTCCTGTATGAGAACCATTCGTATTTTTCCCCGTCCAAGTAAGGATATTATTAGCACGTAAAGAGAAACGCTTAGGTGGAAGAGTAAGCACTTGTTCTTCATTTAATTTTATATTTTTACCTTCTAAATATGTGTTATCATTTAGGGCAAAAGGATTTTTTATATAAAATATATTAATGTACTTTGCTAGAATAAGTTTTTCATAAGCTGCCTTTGAATCCACATCATTGTGATTGTTTCCATAAAGTACAATTTTAGAATCTTTTTTCAATTTTAATTCATCTATACTTGAAATAAAACTCATTTCATAAACACATATATTAATGGCATTCTTAAAATGCACATTGTCATAATGTACCTTAGGCAGAACATCTATTAATGTAAAAACCTCATTTTTTTCATACATTGTATTTAAGTCTTTATAACTAATTGTTTTCATAATAAACCTTTATATTAGGGGATAAGAAACTTTCAAAGGAGAACTTACAATAAATAACTCCAAAGCTTCTTTTGCAAGTATTTTTAATTCTTGCGACTCTTCAATCTTAAGGAAATCATCTTTTATCACTTCTTGTTTGTTAATAGTACCAGAAGCATTTAAGATATAAATTGAATATATTGTATCTTTGTCTAAAGCAAAAAGATATTTTCCTTTTTCAAATATTTGTTTTTTAATAGTAATACCTTGTGTTTCGCAATAATGTGTACTCTCAGCTCCTAGGTATTGTATTCTTGTTATTCCTTCTTTTTGATCTTGTATAAAATCTGCTTGGGTATAATCTTTATACTGTGCTTTATTTTTTAATGATAGTTTAAAATCAGGATTAAACCAAAGTTGAAAAAGCTCGCTTCCTTTTAGAATTTTCTCACTGTGTTGCATGCCAGATCCTGTTTGCATGATTTGCATATCTCCTTGTTTTAAAGCAATGTATTTATTATTAACCGTGTCATAATGTTCTACTTTTCCTTTTAAAACAAAGGTCATAATTTCAAAACCTTCATGTGGATGTAAAGGAAAAACATTGCTTTCTTTTGCTTCTAAATGTGCCCAATAAAATAGATTTGAATACGCATATGTTTTAAAATAAGTGGGAAAAGAAATGGGTTTATTTTCGATAAAACTTCCTCCAAATAAAACCTGCTCTTCTTGCTCTTTTTTGCTCCAATGTATTAGTTTTGACATAATAGTCCTTTCTTAAATATATTACTAGTTAGTAGTATATTACTCTTTTATATTTCTGTTGTCAAGGTAGTACTAACTAGTATCATTATAAATATTATTTAAAGAAGCATGAAATATTATATAAGACTTAGTTCTTTCTTTTAATCAAAATATTTGTTTTTGCTTTACTAAGACTAAAAATAGCGTGAATTTTTATATTTACGGGAAAGAAAGAAGAAAAAAACTTCTATCTTTTGCATCTTCATAGAGATTTGATACAAAAGACAGAAGCGTTGTAAGGATATTTTTTATTTGTTTTAGAAAAAGACTAGTATTTTAACCATAAGAAATACACTATTTTTTGGAATACACTGTTTTTGATTTTTTCTTTAAAGCTTATTTTTTGACGTAAAAAGCCTAAAAAGATAGGATTATTAATGCTTGCCAGTTCTTTTGTATCAAGATATGAAAAATCAACTTTTTTGTTAAAGTTAAGACCTTTAAGATTTGTATTTTTTAAAACAATAGTATTTATATTTGAAGACAAAAAATGTGTATTTTCAAGATCACTGTTTGTAAAATCACTTTTATTCAAATTGCTATAAGAAAAATCACACTCATTTAATAAAGCATTGGAAAAATCTACCCCTTCTATATTAGAATGATTAAATCGACATTTTTTTAATTGGGAATTATTAAATGTTGCATAAGATAAATCACAAAATGAAAAATCCAAAGATACTGTTTGTTCCTCTAATTCATTTGAATAAGAAGACAAATCAAAACCCCTTAAATCTACTTTCAAATCCTTTGTACAAAAATCATTTTTTACAGAGCCTAAAAAAGCGCTGTAGTTTTTATAAGAACCACCTGCTAAGTTTATTTCTAGAATTTTACGCGTAAATTCTTCTCCTTCTGGTGTTTTCCATCTTTTTTGCAAGTCTTCTTTGCTCTTGTATTGAAAATATATACGTTCTTCATCGCTTAAATATTTATAAGCATTATTTGGGAAATCCATTAGACCTCGATTACTGTTTCAAACATTTCTTTTATATCCATTTCATGGGAAATTAAAAAGATTTGCCTGTATTGTTCTTTGATGGTATGAAAAGCCTCTAAAATCTCAAGTCTTCTATTTTCATCTTGAGAGCCAAAGACCTCATCAAAAGCCATAAATTCCATACTTGAACTGTTGTTTAATTCACTTAAGGTTTTTGAAATAGCAATTCTTAATACTAGGTTTGCTAAATCAATTTCTCCTCCTGAGAAACGCTCAAGTGGATATTTTATTCCTTCTTCATAGATAAAAAAATCAAATTCATTGTTTACTTCTATATGCTGATACTTACCTTTAGTAATACGTTCAAACATTGAGGAAGCAAGCATTGAAATACGAGGAGAAATTTTAGCATTTAATTTATTTTTAAAACCAAGAAGCGATGCTTTTATTTTTTCATAGTCTAATAAATCATCTTTTTTATTTTGAACTTTTTTTCCATGTACATTGTTTTTTTCTAAAATTGCTAAAAGGGTTTTTATTTCTCCTTCTAAGGTAGCTATTAGGACATTTTCTTCATTAAACACTAAATGTATGGATTCATATTCTTTTTGCGCTCTGTCATACTTATTTTGATGCTCTATGTGTTTTACCTCATCATAAAGAATACTTTCATGCTCAAACTTACTTTTTTGTAAACTTTCACTTAATACATTAAGTTCATCTTGCGTATTGGATTTTTCTTTTTTTAAATTATCTACTCGTATTAACATTGTTTCTAAAGCAAGTACATATTCATATTTTTCTTTTAAGTTTTGATATCTTACATTAGCGGCTTCATGTTCTTTTTTATTATATGTACTCTTTTCATAAGACAAGAGCTCTTCTTTGTTCTTTAAGCCTTTCTCTTTTACTAAAGAAAAATGCTCACTTACTTTTAACAAGTCTTTCTTTTTACTCTCAATTAGGTTTATTCTTTGAGAAAGCGTCATCGCTTCTTTTTGAAAATGTTGTAAGTCTTTTATTAACGCTTCTTTGTTTATACTAATAAGAGATAAAGACTTAAGCTCACCATTGATTTTATTTTCTTGCAGTTCTTTTATACTTAAGCTAAGACTTTCTAAGACTTTATCATACTCTTCTAA
>CAJXWI010000270.1 GCA_913062735.1 uncultured Arcobacter sp. | reverse complement strand
TTTGTATCCAGAATATGAATGCATGCATCATCACTGTACTTAATATCTCCCATTTATAAAACATCAGACAGCCACCAATTAAAAGGCAATAAAAAAGGGCTTAACCAGCCCTTTTTCAAACTTATTTTCTGTTAAGTAAATTAAGTATTTCGACGCTTAGTTTGAATGCGTAACAAACCTAATGCTAAAGCAAAAATAGCAAGTGTAGATGGTTCTGGAACTTCTTGAGGAGGTGTTACAGTTACACCACACTGATCATGGTTAGGGTTAGTGCCATCTGCACAAATTTCTTGTCCATGTTTATCCTTCTTGAATATTTTAGGGTCTGAGGCATGCAACGAGGCAAGATTTATTAGTGCATCCGTGTCTCTAAAGCCAAAATTTCCAGCCGTAAGAGTAAGAAGGTCACTAAAAAAGTTTTCTCCTAAACTGATTTCAACTCCATAGTTGAAATCCCAATCATACAAGTTACCCTCACTATCTTTGTTATAATCATTATTTCTTAACGCATAGCATGAAGGATCACTGCTTTTTTCATTGGCACAACCCGGAATATCTTGATGTCTTTCTGTCCGAGGAGAGTGCAAAGCAAATTTTTTGATTTCACCGCTGCCCTTACTACCGACTATCGAGTGATTATAATCAAAAGTCGTGTAAAAGGATTTGCCATCACTAGCTGCTCTAGGACCATTGGTAGATTTGCCGTGAGTGTCTAGGTCTATATACAGACCAGAGTCTGAATTGCCAGTAAGAACAGATTTATCAAAATTAAAATTCATAAATTCACTGTCGTAGATTTTCTTTAATTCTTGACCTCCGTCATCCTGCTTACCCCAACCAACTCGGTACCTTTGATTGTTCGTTGTACCATAGGACAAATCAACGAAACCTAACGGATGGGCAATATACATATATTGCTGATTCTCATATTCCGCAAAAGCAAGCTTCCCTCCGGTTATTTCTTTACCATCCCACATATAGGTAAGATCAAAGTCGACATCATAATCGTTTGCATCATAATGACCGTCATAAGTAAACTGAGTACTAGCGATCGTAAAAAAACTCAACAGAGAAAGACATCCAATAAATATTTTAATCATTTTTTTATCCTAAAAAAATTTGAACGAAAAACCATCGATATGATTGTTTACGTCATTAGCAGCAATCATTTCAAGCAAAAAGCGCACCAAATAGTAAAACTGTTAAAATACAATCAGCTACAAGCAAAAAAACAACACCACATATAAAGGTGTAAATTAACTCGACACTTTATTTCTTATATCTTTAAAAAATAGTGTCTCTCAACTCTCTTGCTTGTTCTATCTCTGTAAAGTAATTATTTGTTGATAATGCTGCTTCTAGCTCTATTTTAGCTTCAGTATCTCTATTCAGTTTATGTAAAACATAAGCAATATGATATCGATTTGTCGGGTTGGATGAATTTATAGCGTAAGACTGTCTTAGAGAATTTAGTCCTGATTGAAAGTTACTTTGTAATGCTAAAATCCAACCTTTAGTATCATAAAAAAAAGCATTGGTGTTATCAATTGTTATGGCTTTTTCAACATAGTTAAGTGCTTTGATTAGATCCTGCTCTAAATATAAATTAGCTAGATTATTATATAAATATTGCTTGTTTGGTAGGTTCTCTAATTTTTCCAATATTTCATAATGAGCTCTCGCTTTTATCTTTTCATCTTTGCCTAAATAAAAGTCTGCTAATAAGTTACGATGAAAATGACTTTCTTTATGCTGTAAAACAATGGCCAGTAAGGTGCTTTCAAATCTATCTTCGCCAACCTTTTGGTCTCGAGCTAATTTATATAACTTGACTGCGGCTAAGAAGTAATTACTATTTAACTCAAGCGCTTTTAAATAATGCTTATGAGCTTTTTCATACTTATTTTTTGCATATTCTACGTCGCCGTATAGTAATTGAACGTTGGCATTTTTAGCGTTTGAATTAAGAAGTTTTTTTGCTAGAGGCTCAGCTTTACCGATTTGGTTTTGAATTAAATAAACACGAAGTAATTCAATTTTTGAATAAAGAAAGCTAGGCTTAACTTCTAAAGATTTCATTAAAGATACTTCTGCCGCTTGGTATAATTTAGCTTCTCGTTGCATTTGTGCCAAAACTAACAGCAATTGATGGTTGTCAGCCCATAAACCATATAATAATTTAAATTCGCGTGCGGCTTGTTCATATTCTTCTTGAATTACATATATCTCTGCTTTTTGTTGAATATATTTAGGCTCTAAAAAAAACTGTTTACCTAATTTATTTAACTCTTCTAATGCTAATTCAAGCTTACCTGACATTCGATATAACTTTACAATTTTCTCTAGTGCAGCTGGATTATTAGATGAAAATTTTTGTGCTTTTAAAAATGCATCTAGAGCAGGCTCAAACTTCTTTTGGCCAAGTAGGGCATTGCCAAGTAAGGTATAGAGCCTAAAACTATTTGGTTCATTTATTAACAATTTTTCTGCTTGTTTCTGAGCTTCATAATATTGTTTTTGTAAATATAAAATTAGTGCCTGGTTAAATTTTGTTTTTAGTGAGTCAGGCTGTAATTCTAAAACTTTTTCTAAAATAGTGTTAGCTTGACTAAATTCATTCAATTCAATTAACACGTCACTTTTAGTTAATTGATAGTTTAACTCAGTTGGAGATTGCTCAAGTAACTCATTTATTACAATCAGCGCTTCTTTATATTTGTTATTTAGCATATATAAAGAAACACCTATTTTTTTTATCTGTACAGATTGGTTGGTGCTAAACATTTTTTCATACAAAGTTAATGCTTCAGAATATTGTTTATTGCTTTTTAATATCTTTATTTGCATATAATTTAAAGAGTCGCTCTCCCCGTGTATACGCTTTAAGTTAACTAATAATGTATTGCATTTAAATGCTTTTTTATCTTGAATATAGAGATTGCACTGTTTTAGAGCTGCTGGAAGGTGATTCTCGATTAATTGGTTATATGATTCAAGTAAACTAATTGCTTTATGGATCTGATTTTGCTCTATATAAACGTCAACCAATAATAGAATGGCATTTATATTGTCACTTTTTGTATTGATATATATTTTTAACTTTTGCTGAGCATTTTCATAATTACCCATCATAAAATCAGCTAACCCTGATATATACAATAATTCAGGCATTTGCTCCATAATATTACTTGGTACTAACAATAACTTATTTACTAGTTCGTTATATGCATCATCAGCCAAACCACTTTCTTTGTTAATAGTATATAAACGCGCATTAAGTAACATTATAAAGGGTTCGTCAGGTGTTTTTTCTAAGATGTCATTAACAATGATTCGAGCTTTACCGTATTTCCCTAATTTTATATATATATTTGCTAACGACCTGCTTATTAGGGCATTAGAAGGTGATTGTTGATTGGCTTTTTCAAAATAGTCTAATGCTTTGTTGTCTTTATTATCCTGTTCAAATAATTGGCCTTTAATATAAAGATAAGCATAAGAGTCTGGAGCGATTTTTTCTATTTGAGATAGAAATTGATTAACTTTTGTTATGTTTCCTTGTCGTAAATGAAATGAGGCAATCCTGCTTATTACAACAATATTATTCGGTTGCATAACAAGCGCTTGTTGGTACTTAATCAATGCATCATTGTCTTGTTCAAGACTTTGATATGCTGACGCTTTTAATAAAATGAGTTCAAATTTATTTTGTTCAGATAACTTAAGTTCTGTTAAAGCGAGTAGTTTAAGATAATCTCTGTTTAGAATGTATGCTTGAGCCTGAGTTAATGTGGTTAAATTTAAATCAGCACCAAGCTCTATCGCTTCTTGAATATAGCCCAGAGCTGGGTTACCTTCCTTTCGTAAGACATGCACTTTTGCTAATAATATTTTTGAAGGTAAGTGAGCTGAATTTTCTTTTAAAGCATTTTTTAAGTGTATAAAGGTCTCATTAATTTTATTTTCATTAAAACTTTGCAACGCTTTCTCATAACTATCAGATGATTGAGCGATAACAAAAGATGAAAAAACAATAAATAAAAATGTAACTGCGGTAAGAATAAAGCTAAATACTATCATATTCTTTTTTGCCTCATTAATGTTCTTACAAGTCAAATTCTTCTGCATCATGTCCTGATCTAATCCAGTCATACATATAGTAATGAAAGCCCCTCCAATTATTGATTTTAGGAAATAACTACGATCCATGAAGCTATCAGTAACAAAGATTTTACTGTATTCATTAAATTCTTCGGATGATAAAAAATCATTAAAGGTCCAGCCTAGGTTATCATTTATATAATATATTGATAGTATAACAGCCAGAATCATCAATGTAGTTTGAATTGTATCAGTCCAAACAATTGTCTTTATGCCACCTCTTCTGGTGTATAGCCAAATTAGTAGAATTGATATGATAACAGTAATTTCAAATGGAATTCCAAGATCATTAAAAACAAATTCTTGAAGAACAATTGCAACGAGGAATAATCTAAAAGAAGCACCTAATATTCTTGAAATCAAAAATGAAATAGACCCTACATAATGGGAATTTTTACCAAATCTTGATAGTAAATACTCATATATAGATGTTAATCCAAGCTTGTAATATAATGGCAATAAAATATTAGCTACAATTAGGTATCCAATTAAATAACCAATAACTACTTGAAAATAAGTAAATTGAGAGTCACCAACCCATCCTGGGACTGATATAAATGTTACTCCTGAAAGAGATGCCCCTACCATCCCAAATGCAACTACTGCCCAATTTGA
>CAJXWI010000269.1 GCA_913062735.1 uncultured Arcobacter sp. | reverse complement strand
TATAAATAAGAAAGATAAAATCTTACTTGTATACGGGGGTGGTTCTATTAAACAAAATGGAGTTTATGCACAAGTATGTTTAGCATTAAAAGAATATAAATACTTTGAGTTTTCAGGTGTTGAAGCAAATCCAAGTGTTGAAACTATGAATAAAGCACTTAAGATTGTTCGTAAAGAAGATATTGATTTTGTACTTGCAATCGGAGGAGGTTCTGTCATTGATGGCTGTAAATACCTAGTTGCTGCTGCATGTTACAAGGGTGATGCTTGGGATTTTTTAGACGGTACTAGCACTGTTGAAGATGCTTTGCCCTTAGGTGTTATTTTAACTCTTCCTGCAACAGGAAGCGAATCAAATAAAGTCGCCGTTCTTTCAAAAAAATCTACAAATGAAAAAAGATTTTTTGACTCTGATTTTGTTTTTCCAAAATTTGCAGTTTTGGACCCAAGAACAATGACTACTCTTAGTGATAGACAAATAGCAAATGGTTTAGCCGATGCTTTTGTACACGTTTGCGAACAATATTTAACCTACCCTACAAATAGTCTTGTACAAGATGGCTATTCTGAAAGTTTGTTAAAAGCTTTAATAACACTTGGAAATACTTGGGAGAAAAGAAAAACAAAAAACTGGCAAGACAATTTAATGTGGATTGCAAATCAAGCACTTAATGGTTTAATTGGAGTTGCTGTTCCACAAGATTGGGCTAGTCATATGATTGGACATGAATTAACTGCTTTAATTGGTATTGATCATGCACGAAGTTTAGCTGTAATTCAACCACATTTATTAAAAGTTATGTTTAAAGACAAAAAAGACAAATTACTTCAAATGGGAGAAAATGTTTTTGGAATACACAATGATGCACAAGCTGTTATTGTCTTAATAGAAAATTTTTATAAAAACATTGGAATAAAGACCAGTTTAAAAGATTATTCTTTTGATGAAGATTCTTTAAATACAATATTATCTTCCTTAAATAAACACAATATGACAAAATTAGGTGAAAATGAAAATATCACCTTAGAAAAAAGTTCACAAATTTTAAGGCTTGCAATGCAATAATATTTTGTATAGATATGGGGAAACAGGGACTTGTATAAGATTGTTATTCTTTTTACTTGTCTTCTTTTTTTAATTAATAAATATAATCTAGTCATTGCATTTATTTAAAAATCATTTTTTGATATAATACAAAATATGAAATAAAAAGGCTACAAAATCAAAACAAGTGAAAAAAAAACAGATGATACTGTTAAAGAAGAAAAAAAAGAATTAAAAAAACCATCTGAAATTAAAAAAATTATAGAGAAAAACAGATTCGGTGGATATTATAAAACAAAAAAGCGTTTTATAAACTAGGTAGGAAGAAAGTGTTCGTTCTATTTAGTCAAGTAAATAGAGCTAATATTTTCTATATCTAGATGTAGTATTTTCTTATTTAGGAGACATTAAATCTTATTGTTTCTTTATGTATATAAGAAGATGTTGCAATTGATAAATTAGGATTATTCACTTTTTTTCCAATCTCACAATATGCAATCAAGTCTTTAATTTCAATTTTTAATAAACTTTCCCAAATTTTTATTTGATAAGGGGAATTATTCAACTGAAATTTCACATAATTAATATTCTTAACATTATTAAATATACTAAAAGCCTTTTCTTGAATATCATCTTCAATTTTTATAAAAGAAGCATTTTTAAATGTCATTTTTAATGAAAATAAAGCATCTTTTTCATTCTCGTAAAAAGCTATAGAACAAATTCCTTTTTTCGTTGAAGCTACTAATAAATTGCCCAAGGGTGTAGGCATTAAATTATAGTATACAAGTAAATTCTCACCTTGTGTTTTAAAATTACCAGGAGTAATACCATCTGTATTCATAAATAAGTCATATAATCTACTAGAGCTAGATAAACCCACTTCATAAGAAGTATCTAAGAGTGATATTTCATTATTACTTAAAATCTCTTTTGCACATTCTAAAGTAATATACTGTAAGTATTTTTTAGGACTTATTCCTATCCATTGTTTAAAGATTTTTTGAAAATGATGAGCATTTAAATTTAAATTTTCTGCCATCTCATTTAGAGAGGGCTGATCTTTAAAATTATTTTTAATAAAATTAATTGTTTTAGATATTCTTTCATAATTAAATTTATAATCCTCATTCATTTTTAACCTTTATTAAACTTTTGAAATTGACAAACCACCATCAACCAACATAGAAGTACCTGTTGAAAAACTCGAAGCATCAGAAGCTAAGAAAAGTGCTGCTTGTGCAATCTCACTGGAATTTGAAAGTCTTTTTTGTGCATGTAAACTTTTTAAAAACTCCACTTGTTCTTCTTCTGGAGCAGCTTGTTCTCTCATTGGTGTTTCAACTCCTCCTGGTAAGATGGAATTAACTCTAATCTCCAAAGAAGCACATTCACTTGCCAGTGCTTTAGTAAGCCCAATTATACCTGCTTTACTAGCAGCATAAGCGCTTAATTGTGGTAAACCTACAGAGTTTCCAACAAAAGAAGAAGTAAAAATAAGTGAAGCACCCTTACTCATAGCTGGTACTTGATATTTCGCTGCTAAAAATCCACTTGTTAAATTTGTAGCAAGAGTATCATTCCAATCTTTTAAAGAAACATTTTGAATATCATCAACTACTCCAATAGTTCCAGCATTATTAAAAGCGATATCTAAACGCTTATATTTATTAATCGCTAAAGCAACTAAGTCTTTTGCATATAATTCATCTTGTACATTGCCAGCTAAATAGACAGCATCCCCACCATTATTAATGATTTCAGAAACAAGAGTTTCTAACTTATCTCCCCTTCTAGCTGCTAAAACAAGTTTTGCTCCCTCTTTGGCAAAAAGCAAAGCAGTACTTCTGCCTATGCCTGAACTGGCTCCCGTTATTATTGCTACTTTATTATTTAGTGTTTTCATTATAATCCTTTAATTTTGTGAATTATAGTTTCTACACTGTTTTATAGCAAGCCGTTTCTTGTGATTGATAAAAACGTATAAACTATTTTAGTTTAATAATTTTGGACGAAAGAAGAGAAGACGTAGTATTGATTTTCTTAAGCCTAAATAAATATAATGAAGTTTCACCTCAAACTAATTTTGAGGTGAATCCTTAAAATTTATAGGAATATATTTTACTGTATTATTTAATCCTATTCCAAAATGTCATTTCAACACTTTCTTCATCTATAAGTTCGATATATTTTAAGGCAAACGCATTGTCCATCCACTTTCCACAAATTTCTTGAGCTTTTTCTTGACTTGTTGCGAATACAAGGTCTGCATATATTCCATCACTTCCTTTTAATGCTGTGTGCCCTAAAAAACCTTCTTCTTTTTGCAAAAAATTTTCATCCACTTCTTTTATAATTTCTAACATTGTTTCTTCTGAAACACCTTCTTTTAATTTAAACCTTGCAAATTCCATTCCTGCAAAATTACCTATATTTGTTAAATTTTTCATGTTGAGCCTTAATACTTATTGAGATTTTTATATCTCTATATACTTAGACACATCAAAAACTCATCTGTGACACTAAAAAGAAAAAATTTCTTTAATTTCTTTGTTTTTTAAAATATTCAGGGCAAATACTTTTTCATTTATTTTAATAAAGGGGTGATTTTGATACAGATTCTTATAGGTGTTTTCTATTGTATTATCCAAGTTATCTGATAATATCTTCAGTTTAGTTTTCATTCTTTTTTGTTTTTTTAAATCAAAGAGAATATTATCTTTATTTACATATCCTTCTTTAATTAGTGCTTTTGTTTTTTGTTCACATTTACAGGGATTCTTTTTGTTAATTAAACTGCATTGATTATTCATAAAATTATACAAATCATTTCTTGCTCTTGATAATTTTTTTCTAAAGTTAACTTTTGTGATATCAAATATTTCAGAAGCTATTTGACTTTTAATTTCAAAAATATCTCCAAGTACAAAAATAGCTCGTTGTTCCGTATTTAAACATAAAAGCATACCCATCATACAACCAACTTTTGCTTCATTAATTAATACTTGTTTAAAACCTTCATCGTATTCTTTGGATAAAAGCTCATCCTTCATATTATCCATAGTATTTTCAAAATCATCAAAAGTCAATTCTGTGTATTTTCTTTTTTGATTTAAAAAATGATTTATCATGATTTTATAAGACCAGGTTTTAAAATCAGATTTTTCTTCAAAACTGTCAATTGAATTAAGAATTTTAATCCACACGTCTTGGCTTAAATCTTTTGCATCTTCGGAGTAATAAACCAAACGTAAAGCTAAATTATATAAGTAGGGTTGATATTTTTCTACTAATTCTTTTGTATTCACCTTCGTTTATCCTTCTTTTTAATTAATTACGTTAAACAATAAACCTTCTTTTTCTAATGGGGCTTCAAAATGTTTGCTAACATAAAGAAACATTTCTTTTGTATCAAAAGGAGCACGTTTGGGCTGTTCTATTCGTCTTTTGGATATTTGTTCTAAACATCTCTCATCACTAACATCTATAAAAATTAAGTTATGACCTGCTTTTATTTCTTCACAAAGTTCTTTAAACCACATTCTTTGTTTAGCAGTATTAGCAGGAAAATCAAGGACAACATTTGTTCCTGTTAAAAGAATCTTTTGTACATGTGTTTTCATTAAGGGTCTTAAAATAGCAGAGTATTTTATATAATCATCAAAAGAAGAAATTTCTGTAGGATAAAGAGTAGCCAACCATTCACCTTCAGATATTAATAGTGTATTCTTCTCTAAAGAAAGTTTTCTGGCTTTA
>CAJXWI010000268.1 GCA_913062735.1 uncultured Arcobacter sp. | reverse complement strand
AGTTAATTATAAACTAAGAGATTGGGGAGTTTCAAGACAAAGATATTGGGGAGCACCTATTCCTTTTGTGCATTGTAACTCTTGTGGTTTAGTACCTGAAAAAATTGAAAACCTACCTATTTCTCTTCCTGATGATGTAGAAATTACAGGAGAAGGAAATCCTTTAGATACTCATCCTACTTGGAAACATACTTCTTGTCCAAAGTGTGAGAAACCAGCGCTTAGAGAAACAGATACTTTAGATACTTTTGTTCAGTCTTCTTGGTATTTTTTACGTTATGCAACCTCTCATAAAAAATGGGAAAAAGAAGGTATTTCAAAAGAAGATACGCAATATTGGATGGATGTAGACCAATATATTGGTGGAATTGAACACGCAATTCTACATCTTTTATATGCAAGATTCTTTACAAAAATTCTAAATAAAATGGGATATACAAAGTCCACTGAACCTTTTAAAAAACTATTAACACAAGGAATGGTTTTAAAAGATGGGGCTAAGATGTCAAAATCTAAAGGAAATGTAGTTGATCCTTCTTCTATTATTGAAAAATATGGAGCAGATACAGCACGATTATTTATGATGTTCGCAGCACCTCCTACTAAAGAATTAGAATGGAATGATTCAGCGGTTGAAGGTTCTTTTAGATTTATTAAACGTTTTGCATCAAAGTCAAGTGAAGCAAAAGGTGTTAGTATTGAAGAGCTTTTAAACATCAAACACGATACTTTAAACAAAGATGAAAAAGAAGCACGAAAAAAAGTATATCTTGCCTTACAAAAAGCCCAAGATGTTTACACTACAACGTATACCTTTAATACTTTGATTGCAGCTTCTATGGAAGCATTAAACGCTTTAAGCTCTCAAAATAATAAAGTAGTTTGGGCTGAAGCTTATTATATTCTAAGTAATATTTTAGAGCCAATTATTCCTCATATTTGTTGTGAGATTGCAGACAATTTATTTGAATTAAAAAACTTTAATATTAATTTAGAAGTTAAAGATGAAGTTTTTGTACAAGATGTACTTATTTTAGCTGTGACTATTAATGGTAAAAAAAGATGTGAAATTGAAGTTGATCCAGGTACCTCTAAAGAAGAGATTCTTACACTTGCAAAAAATGCAAGTGAAAAATGGCTTCAAGATAAAGAACTTGTAAAAGAAATTTTAGTTCCAAATAAATTAGTTAACTTAGTAATAAAAGGATAGCGTTTGATGAAAAGTATAAAATTTTTACAAAAAGCGATATTAGTACTTTTCATTTTAAGCTTTACTGCTTGTGGTTATAAAGCAACATCGTTTTATGCAAAAAAAGGTGTGGGACAAAATGTTTACGTTGATTTAAATGTAAATGTAGAAGACCCAAAAAACTCTGTTTTAATTAAAGATGCAATGAACAAGCTTTTAATAACACGTTTGGGCTCTAAACTGGTTAAGGTAAGAAGTGAAGCGGATACTATTATGTTTGTTAAGTTAAATTCTGTTTCTATGAGTGCAATTCAATACGATGAAGATGGATATACACAGTTATACAGAGCAAGAGCAAATATTAACGTAAAAGTGTTTTCAAATAATACTTTAAAAACTTTTAATGTTTCTGGAACCTATGATTTTTCAATTGATGATGCCAAAACTATTAGTGAGGCAAGCCGTTTTTCAGCAATTAAAAATGCTTCTAATAAAGCAATGGAACAGGTATTATCAAAATTAGCTATTTTGTCTTTTAAGAAAAAATAGTGTTCGATTTTAAAAGCTGTAATTTAGAAGAACTTTTAGCCAATAAAACTATGTATTATGACAAAATAGATTTTTCTATTATTGAAGAATCATGGAAAATTCTTCAATCACTTATTAAAGTACCTTATGTTATTCATTTAGTTGGTACAAATGGAAAAGGAAGTACAGGTAGATTTCTTGCACATTATTTAAATAAAATAGGTAAAAAGGTACTTCATTATTCTTCTCCTCATATCAAAAAATTTAATGAAAGAATATGGTTAGATGGTGAAGATATAAGTGATAAAGACTTAGAAGATACGCATAAAAAAATACAAAATATTCTTCCTCTTATTTTACTTTCTAAACTGACTTATTTTGAATATACAACATTGTTGGCCTTGTATAAAGCTGATAATATGGATTATTTGGTTTTAGAAGCTGGTTTAGGTGGAGAGTTTGATGGCACAAATGTTATAAAAAATGACCTTTCTTTAATTACTACGATTGACCTAGATCATGTGCAATTTTTAGGAAACAGTATTAAAGAAATTTCTTATACTAAAATGAGAGCCTGCGATAAAAACATGATTCTTGGACATCAAGTACATGAAGAAGTATTTTTGCATGCAAAAGATTTAGTTAAAGAGCGAGATTATAAACTGTTTACCATTAAGGATTTTGATTTAAGTACTTTCAAAATTGATTTAAACTTAGCTCCTTATTTATTAAAAAACCTAGACTTATGTTTAAGTGCTTTACAGTTTTTAGGGCTTAGTATAAATATTGAAGTATTTAAAAGCTTAGAATTAAAAGGGCGATTTGAAGCTTTAAATGATAATATTACTCTTGATGTAGGACATAATCCTTTAGCAGCAAGTGAGATAAAGAAGCTCTATAAAAATAAAAAAATCATTTTGGTTTATAATTCTTATGCAGATAAAGATTATGAAAAGGTATTAAAAATACTTAAACCTATTATAAAAGAAGTAAAAATTTTGTCTATTAATGATGAAAGAATGCTAAAAAAAGAAATTTTAATCAAGTTATGTGAAAATTTAAATATAATGGTTAGTGATTTTAAGAACATTAATAATAATGAAAAATACCTAGTATTTGGTTCATTTTTAGTAGTAGAAAAGTTTATGGGAATATATGAAAGATAGATTAATAATAACAGTATCAGATGTAAGTAGTACAAAGTCCTATAATATACATCAACTTGTACGAAAGTCAATTGTAATTATTGCAATCATTGCAGTATTATTAATTGCTTCTTCTATTTGGTTTATTACTTTTTTAAATGATGAAATCGTAGAATTACGAATCACCAAAGAAAAAGAAATAATGGTATTAACAAGTAAAGAAAAAAAGCTTTTGGCACAAAATAGTTTTTATTCAAAACAAATTGAAGGAAAAGTAAAAGATATAGAAGAGTTAAGTTCAAAACTTGATGATATTGAAGAAATTATTGGCCTTAAAAAAGATGATACAAAAGATGAGATTACACGAGCTACTTTAGCAAAAATTACTTCTGTTGAGAAAATTTATATGCAAATGGTTATTCCCAATGGGTCACCACTGTTGGACACAAGTACTAAATCACGGTTTGGATACAGAATTCACCCAATTACTAAAAAGAAAAAATTCCACAGAGGAATTGACTTAAGAGCAAGACGAAATACACAAGTTTTCGCAACTGCTGATGGAGTAGTGCGTTATGTTCAATCCAGAGATCGAGGTGATTTTGGTAGGGTTGTAATTATTTCACATAATTATGGTTTTGAAACCGTTTATGCGCATTTAAATAAAACTAAAGTTAAAATAGGTGACGTAGTTAAGAAAAATCAATTAATAGCCTTAACTGGGAGCTCAGGAAGAAGTACTGGCCCTCATTTGCATTATGAAGTAAAATATGCAAGTAAAGTTTTAAATCCAAAAGACTTTATGAAATGGAATTTAAGAGAATATGATTTATTATTTACAAAACAAAGGAGAGTACAGTGGGAATCTTTAATCATGATGATACACAAGCAACACAAGCTGGCGCAACAGTAATTGCCAAAGGAACAACAATAATTGGTGGTATTAACACCCCCGGTTCTGTTCATATTGATGGTAAGTTTGAAGGTGTAATTTTAGATGCTGACTTGATTTCTGTAGGAACTACAGGAGAAGTTATTGGAGATGTAAAAGCTAATAGTATTGTTATTAATGGTTTATTTGATGGTAAAATTGATTGTGAAAACATACAAATCCTATCCAATGGAAAAGTAATTGGGGACATTGTATATACAGAATTAATGATTGACTCTAAAGGAAAATTTGAAGGGCATGGAATTAGAAAAGGTTCTGAACTTACTTCACGCTATGGAGAAATTGAGAAAAAAATCAATAATATTGTTGGTAACCAATTTCAAATAGAGCAAGAAGTTGAAGACAGTAAAAAGAAATAGGCTTGATGAATTATATCTTCAACGTGATAAAATCAATGAAGAAATACATCAGTTAGAAAGTCTTAACAAAGAAAACTTTTCAAAAGACGAAAAAATAGATCTTTTTAGATCTTTATTTATTTGCAGAGAAGATATTTTTGCAAAAAAATGGGAAAATAAAGAAAATAAAGCGCATTTTTTTCCTGTTGAGACTTTTTTTAAAAGTGGTATTTATTCGCCCTTATCGAATAAAGATATTGAAGACCACTTAAGAGGACGAACGTTCCTTGCTTCTTATTTAATTAATCAAGATAATTTTTGCCGTTTTTTTCTCCTTGAAATTTCATATGATTCTAAAGCAGCTTTGGTTACTTTATTAAAAAAGTACGACTTAAATGCATATTTTGAAATAGATTCACAAGCAAATTTAGTAATGTGGATTTTTTTAGAAGAGCCAGTCATTGTTATGGGCGAACAGCGTTACTAATGAGCGGTGGGGCGGGACTGATTTATTACCATCACGGCGTAGTTCAAACGCTGATTAACGAAGATTTGCTTCCCAATGTTTTATCTGGTGCCAGTGCGGGTGCTTGGATGTGTGCGCAAATAGGAACTCATACTGACCAAGAGTTAAAAAGTGGGTATTTTGAAAAGAAAGT
>CAJXWI010000267.1 GCA_913062735.1 uncultured Arcobacter sp. | reverse complement strand
CATATTTTGTACGTTTTCTTAAAAACTTAACATAGGTAATTCTAAGTTTATGCTCAGGAATTCCCAATTTTATCAAAGAATAATATTTAGCAATAGCATAATCTTCACAATCTCCTGCTCCTGTACCCATGAATTCAAATGGAGCTGCCCAATAATCATTCTTTCCCCAATGTTTTAAATCTCGTTTGTATTTTATTTTATTAAAAAAGTCATTAACATTTTTTAATTTATGAAGTACTTTTTTATCTTGAGATTCTTGCATAATTCTGTTCCATATTTCAACTCTTTTTGTTGCTTGTGGACCATATTTTTTAGAGAATTGTGCCATTTTTTTAGAGGAGATATTAACATTAGAAGTAGCAGCAATAATGCTGATACAAATAGTGCTTAAAGAGAGGATAGATAAGAGCTTTTTCATATCTCTTATTTATCTTGTTGTGATTGTTTCATATACTAACCTTTGATATTAACAAAGAGTTTAGTATAAAAGAAATTATTTTAATACTTTCTTAAGTGCTTCTTCTGAAAGCTTGTCTTGATCGTATTTAACAATAGCTATATTTTCTGTATTATTAATATACCATTCATCAATTGCAGAAAGCTGATGAAGGTCTTCTAGTTTTTCTTTATTGATTTCTTCTAAAGAAATATATAAATTCTTTTTCTTTAAAGGATTTGGAATAGTGAAAATTAAAACAGCCCATAAAACACAAATAACAGCTATTACCATTACAATGTCGTTTAATGAAACACTTTCATAAAATACTCCACCTAAAATACCACCTAGGAAAGTTCCAAAATATCCAAAAGAATTAAAAATAGCTAAGGTAAAACCTCTTTGATGTACTTTTGCAAATTTAGTAGCTAAGGATTGCATAATTGGCTCGTGCATGTTAAAACCAATAAAAAATACAACTACTCCTACTCCAAACATAGTAGCCGTTTGAGCCGTCCCTATGATTAAATAAGAAAGGGCGAATAAAACAACTCCAACAATTAGGATTTCTTTAAACTTTCCTTTTTTCTCAGCAATAATAGCAGCAGGTGCCATTGCAAGTATTCCTAAAATCATAGCAGGTAAATATACTTGCCACAAATCTTTTAAGTCCCATGAAAAAGTTTTGATTAATACCATTGGTATAATCATAAAAGCAAACGTCATTAAACCTTTTTGTAAAAAGTTTGTAATATTCATTTTTACTAGATTTGAATTTAAAAACACTTCTTTAAATTTAGATTTTCCATTATATGAATGCGTAATTTTTGGAGGGTTAGGTACTTTTTTTACTAAAATGTAAATCGAGATACAGGCCATTACTGCGGTTGCATAAAATAAAGTAGAAACTCCAGCATAAGCTCCAATAGTAGGACCTGCTAACATAGAAATAGCAAAAGACATACCAATAAATGATCCCATTACGGCCATTGCTTTTGGTCGTTGTTCTTCTTTTACCAAATCACTTATCATTGCAATTACAACAGCCGCAATTGCACCTGCACCTTGTAAAAAACGCCCAAATAATAAAGTGTAAATATCAGAAGCAGTAGCACAGACTAATGAACCAATAATGAAAAGTAAAAGGCCTGCAATAATGGTTCCTTTTCTTCCTACTTTATCACTTAAGAGTCCAAAAGGTATTTGGAATATCATTTGAGTTAGAGCATATCCTCCAATGGCCAAACCAACTAGAGTTGTGGTTGCACCTTCTAAAGTAATAGCGTAAACAGACAGAATAGGTAAAACAAGAAATAATCCTAAAAATCGCAAAGCAATAATAAGAGAAAGTGGTAATATTAATTTAAACATAGTTAATCCCAATTTTAGTTAAAATGTTGTGGATTATATACTAATTTATTTTAATAACAATTAAAAGTTTAAAAGTAAGAAATGATATTTTACAAAAGTATTAAATGTACCCACTAAATAAAAGGCATAAAATGAGAATTATACTAGCAAGTAATAACAAAGGCAAAATTGAAGAATTTAAAAAACTTTTACCCAAGGTTAGCATTATTCCTTTTGGTGAAATTTTGGGTGATTTTGAAATAATAGAAGATGGTTTGACTTTTCAAGAAAATGCCATTAAAAAAGCAAAAGAAGTATATGAAAAATTAAATGATGACAGCTGCATTGTAATATCAGATGATTCTGGAATATCTGTACCTGCTCTTAATGGTGAGCCTGGAATTTATTCTGCACGATATTCCAAAGAAGGTACGGACAGTTCAAATAACAATAAATTAATAAAAAATCTAAAAGAAAAAGACCTTAACAATACAGCTGCTTATTACACCGCGTGTATTGCCATTGTTTATAAAAATGAAGTGTATACGGTTCATTCGTGGATGCATGGAAAAATAATTACAGAAGCCAGAGGTGAGGGTGGTTTTGGTTATGATCCTATGTTTATTCCTGTGAATTATGATAAAACATTAGCCCAATTACCTTATGAGGTGAAAAAAACACTGTCACATAGAAGTAAAGCACTTCACTTAGCACTTAAGATAATAGATTTATTGTTGTAATAATTCTTTATGTAAAGAGATAAAAAAACCCTTGTTTTTTGATTTAACGAATAAATCTATTTTTGTGTCTTTTTTTAAAGCGTAGATTTCAAAGAGCTCATTTTCTATCCTAAGGCTTTCTTGGATTTTGTGTTTTTGTATATATTCTTCTAAAAAGATTAAATGTAATTTTGCTTGTTTATATATATAGGTTTTGCTTTTGTTTTCTTCTGATAGATTGATGTTTTTTAAAATATCTAAAGCTACGTAGGCAAAAACAGCTAATAAAAAAATACTTAATAAAAGAATATATGATTTTTTATTCATTTAAAGAATCTTTTTTACAAATGTTTTTTACACAAATATTAAGAATATAGATTTTGTTGTTTTGCTCAATTGAAAAGCTGCTTACATTTTCTAACAAAAGTTTATTTTCAAAATATAAGTTTTTCTTTTTATAGTTTAAAGCTTTTATTTTTTTTATATTATTTTGAATAAAAACAAAAGTGGCTTCTAGATCAATATCAAGTATTCTATTTTGTAAAACATCTGTATTATTTTCTTTCATATTCTTAATAAACAATACTGTAGAGCTTATAATTACAGATGTAAGTAATAAAACAAAAATCATTTCTAAGAGTGTAAAAGATTTTTTCATGGCAGAGTATACTTAACTAGGGTGTAAGAATTATTTTTTTCTTCTTGTTTATTTACTAGAATTGTTTCTTTGATTTTGTCTTTAATTATATGAATTTTCACAGGTGTTTTTTGACTAAAAATAGCTGTCTTGGTAGTCTTTGTTTCCTTAATAGTAAGTATGTTAAAAAAACCACTTACTACTAATGATAAAATAATAATGCTAAGTAAGGTCTCTACAAGAGAAAAACTATTTTTGACCAAGCTCATACGCTTTTTGGTAAGCAGCTTCAACTGCTTTTATCATGGCATCTCTAACTTTATTTTCTTCTAAAGCTGCAAGTCCAGCAGCTGTTGTTCCCCCTGGCGATGTTACTTGATCTTTTATAAGAGCTGGATGATTGTGTTTTAATAAATAAGCAGCACTTGTAAATAATCCCGCAACCAGTTTCATACAATGAGACCTTTCTAGTCCTGCTTTTACTCCACCATCTGCTAGTGCTTCTGCAATAATAGCTAAATAAGCAGGTCCACTTCCTGCAATAGCAGTAGCAATATCCAGTTCATTTTCAGTATTAACCCATAAGGTATCACCGATTTTTGAGAAAATTTCAATGGCATCATTTTTAACTTCTTTATCTCCTGTAATAGAGGTCATTGAAGCATTATAGGAAGCTGCAATATTTGGCATAGTTCTTATATAATGATTTGCACTTAGGTGTTTTTTAAGGGTATCAATTTTAGTTCCAGCAAGCACAGAATAAATTGTATTCGCTTTTCCGCTTAAACGTAGGGATACTGATTCCAGCGCATATGGTTTAACACAAAATAATATATTTTTACCTTCAATGTTTTCATTGTTTTCATTGAGTCTTTTTACAGATATTTCAGGGTATTCTTGTTTAATTTGCGAGAGCTTTTTTTCATCTCTTGAGATTACTTCAATTTCATAGTCTTTAACCAATCCACGAAGCAGTGCTTGTGCCATATTACCATTTCCAATTAATGTTAGTTTCATAAAGAGCCTTTTTATTTCATTCTTTTTACTGTAATTTAAGTATAGCAAATCTTTCCTAAGCAAATATTAGATAAAATAACGGCTTTAACTAAAGGGGCAATAATATGCAAAGTACAAAAAAACTATCTATGTATTTCAAATCACTACTTTTTATTCTATCTTTAGCCGTTTTCTTTCAAGCGTGTTCTTCTAAAAAAATTACGGTTTATAATCAAAGTGCAAGTTACTGGTACAATGAAATGATTGCATCTATTAATCAAGGGGATTTGGATGCTGCTGATGATACCTATACTTCATTAAATTCCGAACACAGAAATTCGCCATTAATACCTACATCTTTGGTAATCTTAGCAAATGCACATGTAGAAGATGAAGAGTATGAATTAGCAAATTATTATTTAGATGAATATTTAAAACGTTTTGCACAAAGTAAAAATGTTGATTATGTAAGATATTTTAAGATTAAATCTAAATTCTTAGCATTTAACTCAGAATTTAGAAACCAAAAATTAGTAAGTGAAATCCTTGATGAAATTCAAGAGTTTATAGGAAAATTCCCAAAATCAAAATACCTTCCACTTGTACATACAATGAATACAAGACTGGGATATGCAAAAGCTATTTTTGATGATGAAATTGCTGCTTTGTATAC
>CAJXWI010000266.1 GCA_913062735.1 uncultured Arcobacter sp. | reverse complement strand
ATTGAAAATTTCTTTCATAATAGCTCTTGTTTTTTCTTTTTCATCAAAGACTTTTGCTATATCATCAAACATTATTCCAATAAGTTGAGCTTCTAACTCTTGTACTCTTCCATCCGCTTTGGCAACTTTAGCAACCAGTGCAATAAAAAGTCCTAACTCACTTTTTTTAAAGAGTTCTTTGGAACCTGACAACTTATTTAACTTTTTTCTAGCATTAAATTTTAATACTTTAAACCCTAGATATAAAGCAATAATAATTGAAAGTGTTATAAAAAAATTCACAATGAAGGTGTAATAAAGTATTGTTAGAAGTATTGCTATAAATATCCATTTTTTTAATTTCATAGTTTATCCATTTTTATAGGTCTGTTTTAAGACCATTTATTTATATATGATGAAAGTATATCTTCTTAATCTTATATTTTGAAATTGAAAGTTTGTAAACACGTTACTAAATTGATTCACTAGGTAAATAACTTAGATATAAAGAAAGATCAATTGCTACTCTTCCTTTCATTTTATTATCTGATTTGGCAAGTGTGTATTTAGTTAAGTTTCTTAATTAAAAACTAAAAAAGGGAATATCACTTAAGATATTCCCTTTTAAATTTCATTTCAGGAGAGAAATTAAATTAGTGGATAAGAACTTCATTATAAGTTGGTTCGCGTCAACTTATTTGTAAAGGTATTGTCTTAGTTTACACTTATAACAAATGCTTTACCATATTGGTGTTGAACAACTAAACTTGCAGTATCTCCAATATTCGTACCTGTAGCAGCAGAGATAAAAGTATCCTTGTCAACAAATACTTCTTTTCCATCTACTACCCAAATACCATTTTCTGATTTTTTAGTAATTGTTCCGTTAATGTTTAAGTTAATACCTCTTTCAATAATCGTACCTTCATTTTGAGAAAGTTTAATTTCTCCTGCTGCTAATGTTAATGGTAAAACCAATGCACTTAAACCTAATACTACTGTTGTTAATTTTTTCATTTTATTGTCCTGTTTATTTTAATTTTATTGTTGAACTATTCAACACCTATTTAGTGTAAAAACTACTGTAAGATTATTATTGAAACAATAATAAAAAGCTGTTGTTAACATTAAATTCTCTTACAGTAATTTTTGTAAGTAAGGAATTGTAACAGCACTAAACTTAAAATCTCCTTACAGTAATTAATGTAAGTAAAGAGATATTTTTATTTTTTATGTTATACTTATGTAACAAAGGATTAAGATGTATAAAATAAATGATAAAGAGTACCAATGTACAGTTGCAGTAACTGTTGATATCTTTAATGATAAGTGGAAACTTTATATAATTTGGAATCTTTTAAATGGAAATAAAAGATTTAAAGAATTAAATGCACTCATTTGTGAAATTACACAAAAGACATTAACGGTTAAACTAAGAGAGTTAGAAGAAAAGAACATTATTAATAGAGAAGTATTTGCAGAAGTTCCTCTAAGAGTAGTATATTCTTTAACACCAGCAGGGCAGAGATTAAAAGTTGTTTTAAAAGACATGCATGATTGGGGTATTTCTTATGTTGAAGAGCATGGAATAATTATTGATGAAGATGAATGTTGTGATGCTAAGGAAAATGAAGCACTGTGTAAGTGAAAATTTTAGGAAAATGAATTAAAATCAAGAGTTCTTATTCCTGAAATAAATTTTCACACTTCACCTTAAGGCTTGAATTTGTATTTTTCTAAAATAAAACTATCTCACACCTCTCTTTATTCAGGGCCTAAACTCTCATCCTTAAAATTTAACTTAAGATATATTAATAATATTTTCTTTATCTATATTGTCGTATTCTTAATAAATAAAGGTATGTAAAATAATACTTGTAAGGAGTTTATTATGCCAAAATATGTAATAGAACGCGAGATAAAAGGTATTGGTGATTCATCAAATGATGATTTTAAAAAAGCAGCACAGACGTCATGTAAGGTACTAAGAGAAATGGGCACTGATATACAATGGCTTCATAGTTATGTTGCTAAAAATAAGCTATTTTGTATATACATATCACCAAATGAAAAAAGGATTTTGGAACATGCAAAAAAAAGTGGTTTTCCTGCAGATAAAATATTTGAAATAAGTAGAATCGTTGAGCCTATAACATCGGAGTAGAGTTACTTTTATAAAAATAAAGGAAAGTTATGGATGAATTTGATTTTGAAGCATACAAACAAATGGTAAAAGAACATCAAGAAAAAGATGAACCAACATCCTGGTGTGATTCTATTTATAAAGATGCACATGGCGATTATACAAAGGTATTTTGGGCAGATTTAGAATCAAATCCTTATTTACTTCAATATCTTAAGAATAACAAGACAAAAAACAAGAAAGCAATAGTAATTGGCTGTGGGGTAGGAGATGATGCAAAATCTTTAAGTGACGCAGGTTATAACGTTACTGCTTTTGATATTTCACCTTCTGCTATTGAATTATGTAAAAAAAGGTATCCCCATTCAAAAATCGATTTTTTGGTGGCCGATTTGTTTTCTTATCCACCTAATTGGTTTGAAAACTATGATTTAGTTTATGAATGCAATACCATTCAAATATTAGCTGGTAAATATAGAATATTAGCCAGAGAAAAAATATCTTCTTTATTAAATAAAGGTGGAAAGGCAGTAATATCCTGCAGAAGCAGACGTGAAGGAAAACAAGAAAATGATATTCCTAAACCTTTAGATAAAAAAGAAATGAATGCGTTTATGTATAAAGATAACTTAAAAGAATTGCTTTTCACAGATTATTATGATAATCAAGAACCTGCTATTTGGCATTTTTTTGCTGTTTATCAAAAATAAGGAGCTAGGCATTTATAATTCTAGGAACAGTCTGCTTAGATAAACTATGTGTTTCATCATATCTATACATTCAAGTACTTATGTCTGCTAAGCATAATTTCTAATGTATTTTCTTTTAAATCTAAACAACAATTTAACATTGTATTATATTTTTAAAACTAAATAATCAAAAAAGAAAAGGAAGCTAGGCTTTTTTACATCTAAAATCAATGATTCCTAAGGTTTTACTTTTATCTCAATAAGCAATACACTCAAATCCTAAGTCTAAATAACGATTAACTATTTTAATGAAATCAGAGAAATTAAAAATACATCTTCTAGCTTTTTTTTGTTGTTTTTATGAAACTAATAGATTTTATTTGAATATAAGATAATAAAGACGAATATATTATATTTTTATTATTCTATTTTAAATTTCATATAGTTTACCTATATATCAATGATGTTGTAAATATTTTTAAAAAACAAGCTTTCTATCTTGATTTTTTAATCATATTATTTCTAATCTAAATTTGTATTTTTTAGTATTAATATTCACATATAATATATTTTATTTCTAAGATTATATAAAAATAAAATAATAAATAATGTTTATATGTAAATATATTACGCTAGGTCAAGCCCTTTATAGTATTTTTATTTAAAAAAATAAAATAATATAAAATTCAATATTTACAGTCTTGTTCCCTTTTAAGGGGAATTTTATACTATTATTTTAGTAGTAAGTTAAAATTTTTGTATCAAAATTCTACATAAGTGATATTAATATTTTAGTCTATAATTTTATTTTCTAAATAATAATTTTAATTTAATTTAAAGATTTCTGTGATAGTATTATTTATAAATAACTTATTTGCAATTAGTTAATTACTTTATGATGTTTAATAATTACTATATTGAAAATATTAAAGGAATAAAATGAAAAATATTACAATTAAGATGAAACTAATTTTTTCTTTTTCAATCGTTGCTGTATTGGTTGCTGTCTTAGCAATTTACAGTATTATAGGTATTGGAAAAATATCAGATGGTTTTACTAACTACAGAGAGATGGCAAGAGATTCTGTTTTAGCTGGTCGTGTTCAAGCAAATATGCTTATGGTTAGAATGAATGTTAAAGATTATCTTTCTACACCTGTTCAAAAAGAGATAAATGAGTTTAACCATTATTTTGAAAAAGCAGGTGGGTTTATAGAAACAGCACAAAGCGAAATTCAAAAACCAAGCAGAGCACCCTTAGTAAAAAAGCTTAAAATAGATGCGGCTGAGTATAAAAAATCTTTTTTTAAAGTTGTTGATTACATGGGACAAAGAAATGAAATTGTAAATAATAACTTGGATGTAAATGGTAAAAAAATAGAACAACTTCTAACTTCGGTTATGAATAGTGCTATAAAAGACGGGGATCCTGATGCTGCATTGGAAACGGCTAAAGGGGTAAGAGCAGTATTGCTTGCAAGATTGTATACCTCTAAGTTTTTAAGATCAAACTCTAAAGATGATTCAACTAGAGTTCACAAAGAGTTTGACTCTTTAGAAAAACAAATTATTACTATTAGAAACAGTGTTCAAAACCCTACGCGTAGAGAACAATTAAAAGAAGCCATTACATTAATTAATAAGTATAAAACAGGCGTTTCTGGTGTAGAAAGAATTATTAATGAAAGAAATGATGTTATTAATAATAGCTTAAATATAATTGGTCCTAATATGGCAAAAATGGCCGAAGATATAAAACTTTCCATTAAAAAAGATCAAGATATAATAGGCCCTGAAGTTGCCAAACTTAATGAAAATATAAACAATGTAGTTATTGTAATATCTGCAATTATTTTGATATTTGTTATTAGCCTTGGAGTTATCATTCCACGTAATATTTCTTCTTTAATTAGTACCTTTCAAAATGGATTAAATGATTTTTTTAAGTATTTAAACAGAGAGATAAGTACAGCAGAACTCATTAAGATTGATTCAAAAGATGAAATT
>CAJXWI010000265.1 GCA_913062735.1 uncultured Arcobacter sp. | reverse complement strand
TGTAGTATTTTTACAATCAGAAATATCGTCAGGAAAGCGAGAAAAAAATATGATCTTGCTGTAATATATTCGACTAGCTTTGAACAGAATAAACGAATGCTTGCTAAACCAATATTAGAACAGTTGGTTGAAGAAAATAATATCGAAGCAATAGTATTCTATGCCCAATTAGAATTTCTAGGTCGATTAGGTATCACTTCAGATCGGCTATTTAAAAAATATTATCAAAGAATAAAAGATGAAGAAAAAAAATTAAAAGCAATTTATTATGAGCTTTTAGTAACCTATGGTATAAATCTAAGTGAAGTATTAAAAGGAAATTCATGGCTAACTAATCCAAAAGAATATACTTATAACATTCTAGGATTATATCCAAATATAGAAGATGATAGAACTGCATTTGACCGCATTAAACAACTTATTGAAACTAGAGGTAGAGCTAGTAAATTAGGAAACTTAATGGGAGAATATGATGAATACAGTTCGAATCCATTTTATCACTATGACCAATACACTTATGAAGGCAAAACAATTCATGCAATAGATCCAACAACAAATAGAAAAAAGAAAATTAAATCTGATATTGAATTCATTAAAGAATGGTTCATCCCCTCAAAATATCTACAATTACTTCCACAATATAAATAATCTTACTTAACTAGGGGCAAATAAACTTTTATTTACCCTTTATAAAAAAAATCAAAATATCTTATTATGTCTTTATGAGAAACGAAAGGCGCCAAATATCGTTTTTACATATGATAGAGACCGGTTTCTAAATTCACACAAGGACTCAATTATGAGTACAGAAAACAGTTTAGTTACAAAAAGATGGTTAAACCCATCAGAACTAGAGGAAGAGTTTGGTTTTTCAAAATCATCTCAATCTAAAATGAGAATGGCAAAGAATAGCTCAACAATACCATTTAGTAAAATTGGTAAATACATCAGGTATGACAGAAATGCCATTGACAATTGGCTTGAAGAACACCAAGTACAGGGGGTTTTATAATGGAGTATTCTCATTCAAAATATACAACAAAAAGTAACAACAGAGAAAATACAATGAAGATCTTAGAGTTATCTACTAAATTACTTAGTAGTGATACAAATGAGAGTATGAAAAATTCAGTACTTAGTGGTGCAATTAGCGTACTAGAAGCATATGATGATAATGAAACAGAATCTATGGTTGTAGATAAAGACCTTTGGTTCAGTTTATTGAATAATGAAAGTAGTAAAAATGAGATTAAAGATTTAAATTATCAAATCAAATCTCTTACTAAAAAACTTCAAACTAGAACCAATAGAGTTTCTATTTTAAAAGAGCAGGTAAAAGAGTTGCAATCTTACAACTCATCCCTCAACACCTAATTTCTAAAAAGTGTTGGAAATTTTAAATACGTCTAAGCTGGATAGCATACAAAGGACGCAGTCCGACTATGATATTCAGTGAAAGAAAGTATTTCTAATTTACATAAACTTTTTAGTAGAACCGAAGGTTCGTATAGAAAGCCGTCAGCTGACAAAATTAATTCTCTCAAAACTAATAATTTAAGTTTGTGAATATTAAGTTTGAATTGCATTCAGCTTTCCATGTAAACACTACGTGTTCACACTGTTCATATGGATGTTCTGGTTTTACGAAGCTTCACAAGAACCTGGAACCTGCTACGCTACGCTTCGCAGAACCCAGAACACTTGCTTGTTCGACACCAGAAATCCACATTCACAGAAATAAGTGGTGAGGATGTGTGGGAGTGTTATTGCAATTTAATTAAAAAATAATCGTTAGAGGCAAAACATTATAATAAATATAGAGGAGAGGCAAATTTGCCTTTTTATTGAGATTTTTATCTCATAATTGTCCTAAATATTAACTTTTTGGACAAATATGAGATAAATCTTATATTCATTTAGTAATGTTCTCGACATAATATTTTATCAAAAAGAAGGAATAAAAGATGATTAAAACATATGAAGTTCATGAGTATGCGGCTTTAGTTCCACTTGCATCTAATGCAGAACAAACAGCACTCAATGAAGATATTAAAACAAATGGATTAAGAGATCCAATTGTTTTATGGAAAGGCAAAGTTATTGATGGTAGATGCAGGCAAAAAGCTTGTATTTATGCGGGTGAAAGAATAAGAGTAAAAGAATTAGATGATAATTTAACAGATGAAGCAGTTAAAATTACAGTTAAATCTTTAAATACTCGTAGAAACTTAACACTGACACAAAAAGTCATTAGTGCTTGTAAAATTAGTTTTGATCCTCACAATAGTTTAAGTATGTCTGAATTAGCATTGAGCTGGGGAATAAAAGAAGGCTTGCTTAAAAATGCTAGATATATTTCTAAAAATAAACCAGACCTAATTGAGACTCTATTTAATGGTTATTCTGTTGAAATAAAAGATCAATTTGGACAAGAGGCAATGTCAAATAAAGTTTCTACTGTATATGCATACATAAAACGTGAAAACGAAAATGTAAAAATTGATACCACAGAAGAGATACATGGCTGGCAAGAGAATTCTCATATAAAAACGCAAGCAGGGAAAGATTGGTATTATAACCTTACTAAAAATAAAGACTTAGGCACAGAAATACAAATGTGCTTAGTAGAACTAGCAAACTATAAATATAAAAAAGATGATTAGGATAGGTCTAATACACTAGATATTACTTAGACTTAAAGTTAACTCTTTAGGCTAAGTAATTATCATTTAATCATAATAAATAAGCTTTTCAAACACCTAAATACACCCTAAGCACTACTTTGATTATATTTCATTTGAAGTACAGATATTAAAAGAGCAAAGTAGTATCTATGATAAAGTAATAGACGTATATCTGCTATAACACACTATATTCAAAATAAAAATTTCCAAAAACTAAAAGTTAAAACCCTAAATGATAACTATATAGTTTGTTAATGAAGTACCTATATGCACCTTATATCCTAATTTAAATAAGTTAATATGAAAATCATAAGACAAAATCAAAGATACAAGAACATAAGAACTTATGACAGCCTATTTTTTCTTTCATTGATTAGCTTTAGTCTCAATTCTGCAGCTTCATCTTCTGGGTCTCTCTCAATGGCTGTCTTTTCTTCCAATTCAGTTTCAATCTTAGATCTTTCATAAAATTTATCTTCTTTGTATATCTCTTCATTAACAATACTTCTAATGTAATTATAAACTTCTTCTTTTGTCATTTTTTCATAAGTCATTTTAAGAGTTGTAAAATAATCTTTTATAGATTGAACCCTATACTTCATATATAAAGAGACAGCTTTCGAATCATTCCCATCAGAGTATGCAATAGCTTTTGCATGTAACCCTTTTATTTTTATCCCAGACTCCATTTCTTCCAATACATATTCAAATAAAATTTCATCTTGTACTCTATTTTCTATTGCTTTTTTCTTTATAAAATTAAACAAATGGATTCCTTGCATGATTTTTAATAAATAAATTCTACAGCTATTTCACTTAATACAATACGTAAATATCAGTTTCTCATAAAAAATATAAAATTTTGTCATCTCTTTAGTGATAGTACTTTCACCTACAAAAAGGGGAAGTACCCCGCCCTGTTTATGAGCCTTAAGGTTTATTCAATATCCATCATCCAAGTCTTAAAGGACACACAATGAAAACTTTAGCAAACTTAATCGAGAACGCAGCACAAGAAGCAGTAGTAGCACCTAAACGTAACACAGTGATAAGCTCACTAAGAGAGTGCAGAGGTTTAATTGCTAACACTATCAACACAGCAGTAGGTGTAGTAAATGAAGGACTAACAATAGCTAATGACATCGTATCAGTCGTACCAATAATAGTACAAGGATCGAAAGAGGCTGTAACTCTTACAGGTTTATTTGCTAGAGCGATAGCATTAAATTCTATATTAACAGAAGATCAAATCGTGCAATACGATAAGTTGTCTTCAGGTCAAAGACAAATACTAAGAAGAAGCCTTACAGAGAATGGTGGAGCGGCAGTAGTAGCATCGCTTACTGAGCTGTTTTCAGAAGAAGACGCTAGTAACGATGAAACAAATACAACACATGAAATTAAAGGATAGGTAGAGATTTAGAATGTAATGGTACTACTTTAAGCTCAAAGGTAACATCTTCGAATATTTGGGCCATACTCAGCCACATAAGCTCAATAAGTTTTTACTAACCCGATATACGTTTTTACAATTAAAACAACACATACACTGAAAGAATAAATTCAAAACACACATCAAAACATAGTTGCTACATATGTAGCCGACAATTAAGAAACAAAGGATAAATCATGTCAAAAATTAAAGATGCATTACTAATGCAAAAAGAACAAGAGTTTGAAATGTATATCAGTTATCAAGAATGGCAGTATGAAAATCAACAGTTGAGTGAACAAGATATCAATAAGATGGAAGAGGAATTAGAAAACCTCTCTCCATCAAACAGTATACATTACTACCCAAATAAAGGAGAATCATTATGAAAACAGTTAATTACCCACTTGAAGTCGCAGTACAAAACGTGACATATCAAAATAAAGAAGCTTTAGTAGAAAGTTATAAAGCAGTTTTGGAATCAAACAAAGACTTCATGAGAAAGTGTGATTATATTTGTTATTCAATATCAAGTATAAATACGAGAGTTAAGGCAATTGATAAAGAGATTGAACATCTAATGGGTTTAAAAACAACACTGATAGATGCTCAGCAAATAGCATTAGAAGCTGGTGTAGAGGCATTTGATTATTACGGTATATCAAAGCTAGAAGGAAGCGTATTTGAATCAATTACCGTATCTAAACCAATAGA
>CAJXWI010000264.1 GCA_913062735.1 uncultured Arcobacter sp. | reverse complement strand
TTATTGAGTTAAAGGAAGCTTTTGATGATAAAGATTTAAACATTAATTGGAAAATCGATACCTCAAAATTACAGTTATCTCTAAAAGATACTCAACAACCATCCTTTAAAGATCAGAAAGACTTATTTCAATATGGAGTAAATTATTATAGATAATATTTTGGTTACAGGTGCAAATGGGCAGTTAGGTTCTGAAATCATGGACTTATCTAGTTGCAATAACTTTTTTTTCACAACTAAAGATACGTTAGATATAACAAATAAAGCTCTTGTTGAAAAATATGTTGAAATAAATGAAATAAGTATCATAGTTAACTGTGCAGCATATACAAGTGTAGATAAAGCTGAAAGTGAGAAATTATTGGCTAATGAGATAAACCATTTAGCTGTAAAATATTTGGCACAAGTTTCCAAAGACAAAAATATTAAACTTATTCATCTGTCTACTGATTATGTATTTGATGGTAACTTTTATGCCCCATATAAAGAAACTGATGTTCCAAATCCTAAAGGAGTTTATGGTGTCACTAAACTTGATGGTGAAAAAGCGATCTTAGAAGTAAATCCTAATAACTCAATTATTATTAGAACTTCATGGCTATACTCACCTTATGGGAATAACTTTGTCAAAACAATGATAAGACTTGGTCATGAAAAAAATAAACTAGGCATAGTCTTTGATCAAGTTGGGAGCCCAACTTATGCAAGGGATTTGGCAAAAACTATTTTACAAATAATTAAAAGTGATTTAAAAAATAAGAATGTTGAAATTTATCATTATAGTAACGAGGGAGTATTGAGTTGGTATGATTTTGCAAAAGAGATAATGGAAATGGCAAAATTAGTTTGCAATATAAATCCTATTGAAACCTATCAATACCCAACACCTGCACTAAGACCATATTACTCTCTTTTAAATAAGGCAAAAATCAAAAGAGATTTTAATATTGAAATTCCTTATTGGAAAGAAGGCTTAGCTGATTGTTTAAAAAGATTAGGAGAAAGATGTTGTTGAAGAATATGATCAAAACGGGATGTGCTAAATTTATTGTAAATAACCTTAAACTGTATTTTTTAAAAATGTGAAACATATACCCGTGAGATAAAACTTAAATGATAACGAGAAAATCTAAAATATAAGATGATATAATACCTACTATTAAAGTTATAAAGAATTAATCGCGTTTGTAGTAGGTAGAGAGCCATAATAAAATATATGTATATAAAGAGAGGACTTTAGATGTTTAAAGATAAGATACTTTTAATTACTGGGGGAACAGGTTCATTTGGTAATGCAGTTTTAAGAAAATTCTTGGATACTGAAATCAAAGAAATTAGAATTTTTTCTCGTGATGAATTAAAACAAGATGAAATGAGAAAGAAATATAATAATATTAAATTAAAATTTTATATAGGAGATGTCAGGGATGTCAATTCTATAATTGATGCTATGAGAGATGTTGATTTTATATTTCATGCAGCAGCACTTAAACAAGTTCCATCTTGTGAATTTTACCCTATGCAAGCAGTAGGAACTAATATAATAGGTACAGAAAATGTACTTAATGTTGCTATTAATGCAAAGGTAAAAAAAGTGATTGTATTGAGTACTGATAAGGCAGTATATCCGATAAATGCGATGGGTGTTAGTAAAGCAATGATGGAAAAAATCTCTGTTGCTAAAGGCCGAAATCTAAATGATGCACAAACAATAATTTGTTGTACACGATATGGTAATGTTATGGCTAGTCGTGGTTCTGTTATACCTCTTTTTATAGATCAATTAGAAAATAATAAAGAGATTACAATTACTGATCCTAATATGACTAGATTTATGATGAGTTTAGATGAGGCTGTTGAATTAGTTTGGTTTGCTTTTGAAAATTGCAAGAATGGTGATATCTTTGTTCAAAAATCACCTGCTGCAACTATAGAATGTTTAGTTTCTTCATTGAAAGTGTTATCAAACAAATTAGATCATAAAGTTAAAGTTATCGGTACTCGACATGGGGAAAAACTGTATGAAACACTCCTGACTAAAGAAGAAATGCTAAGAGCAGAAGATATGGGAAATTACTACAGAATACCTTCAGATACTAGAGATTTAAATTATAGTAAATTTATTGAGACTGGAACAGCTATATTAACCGAATCCAAAGAATACCATTCCCATAATACGCATAGGTTAAGTGAAAAAGAGTTAATTGATGTTCTACGTGGATTGAGAGAAATTCCATCAAACTTTATAAAATTAAATGCTAATGATTAATTTGATATAATAATAATTAATTAAACAAATAAATAAATGAATATAAGGTAAAATATGAAAAAAAACATTCCTCTCTTCAAGGTCTTCATGCCTAAAAATGTAATGAAGCCACTTGAAGAAACTTTATATAGTGGTTATCTCACTGAGGGTAGTAAAGCAGCTGAATTTACTCGATTAATTGCAAAGTTTGTTAATAATAAGCAAACAGTAACTATGAACTCTTGTACAATGGCTCTGAACATTGCTTACAGATTAAGTGGTGTTGAACAGGGAAGTGAGGTTATATCTACACCCTTAACAAGTGTTGCTAGTAATGTGCCAATACTAGCGTTAGGAGCACGGCCAGTTTGGGCTGATGTCGAAAAAAACACAGGAATGATTGATCCATCAAAATTGGAAGCCTTAATTACAGAAAAAACTAAAGCTATTTTAGTTCTTCATAAAGAAGGCGATCTAGCTAAAATGAATGAAATAATGGAAATTGCAACTAAATATAATTTAAAAGTGATAGAAGATGCGGCACACGCTTTTGGGGCAACTTACAAAGGGAAAAAGGTCAGTAGTATTGGAGATTTTACTTGTTTTTCTTTTCAGGCAATAAAACAAATCACTTGTGCAGATGGAGGAGCTCTTTCAATTAAAAATGAAGATGACTATTTAAAAGCCCGAAAAATGAAGTGGTTCGGAGTTGATAAAGCAAATAAAGGAGAGGGCAATCCTTGGTTAAATGACGTTCCTGATTGGGGATATAAAGGGGACTTAAATGATGTTCTTGCAACTATAGGAATAGAACAAATGAAATATGCCGATGAAATTGTTTCAGCGTTTCATAAAAATGGAGAATTATATAATGAATTACTAGTTGATGCTCCGGGAGTAACACATATTAATCGTGAAAGTAATTGTTATTCAACTTACTGGGCATACACATTTCTTGTTGAAAAAAGAGAAGATTTAATAAGAAAGTTAAAAGAAGAGGGTGTCGCTTCAATGCAAATTCATCCTAGAAATGACAATTGGAGTATGTTCAAAGAGTCAAAAAGAGAATTACCCGGCGTAGATTATTTTGATAAAAGAGAATTATCAATTCCATCGGGTTGGTGGGTTGAGGATGAAGATATTTATAAAATAACAGAAATAATTAAAAAAGGATGGTAAAATAGTAAATGAAAGTAATGACAATAGTTGGTACAAGACCAGAAATTATTCGATTAAGTTGTGTTTTAAAAAAATTAGACAAATATTGTAATCATGTACTAGTACATACTGGTCAAAACTATGATTATGAATTAAATAAAGTTTTTTTTGAAGAGTTAGAGTTACGGGATCCTGATTATATTTTAAATGTTAAATCAGACAAACTTTATAATCAACTTGGAAACATTATTTCTCAAACAGGAGAAGTAATTGAAAAAGAAAAACCTGACGCAATACTTATTCTAGGTGATACAAATTCTGCTTTATCGGCAATTAATGCAAAAAGATTTAAAATTCCGATTTACCACATGGAAGCGGGAGATAGGTCTTTTGATGAAAATGTACCAGAAGAAATAAACCGTAGAATAGTTGATCATGTTTCAGATATTCTTCTACCTTATACTGAATACAGTAGAAGAAATTTACTTAGAGAAGGAATACATCCTAGGAGAATTTACGTTACAGGTAGCCCTATTCGTGAAGTATATGAGTCTATGAAAGTTAAGTTCTCAAAATCAAAAATACTTGAATCTCTAAATTTAAAAAAGGGCAATTTCTTTACAGCAAGTATACATAGAGAAGAAAATGTTGATAAAAAAGAAGGTTTAGAAATGATGGTGGCTAGTTATAGTGCGTTGTCAGAAAAATATGATATGCCGGTGGTTGTTTCAACTCATCCTCGTACAAAAATTAGACTTGAAAAACTTGGTTTAGACAAGATTGCTGATAAAAGAATTATTTGGCATAAACCTCTTGGATTGATTGATTTTATAACTTTACAAACAAATTCTTTCTGTGTGGTTTCAGATAGTGGTACAATACATGAAGATTCAAGTGTATTAAACTTTCCTGCAATTGCGATCAGAAAGTCAACTGAAAAAGCCGAATCTATTGATGCTGGTCATTGCATGATCACCGGTTTAGAGTCTGAATCAGTTCTTAGATCTGTAGCTCTAGTTACTGAGGATAAAATAGATCCATTGAAATCTCCAATGCCTTCCGAATATTTGCCTCTAAATGTTTCTTCAAAAATTATTAGAATAATTTTGGGAATGAACACCGTAGTTGATGAATTAGTCTGGGGTAGTCCAGACAAAAAAAAATAGCTTAGGTGGTTACATGAGTAGTAAATTATGGAATAATCCTTTTGATTCATTAGATTTAAATACATATATTGATGATAGAGGTATGCTTTTTGAAATATTAAGGTTTAAAGATTACAATATACCTGGAAATGGACAGTTATATACTTTCTCTATTGAGCCAGGAAAACGACGAGGTGATCATTATCATTTGAAAAAACAAGAGTGGTTCACGTGCGTTTATGGCAAAGCTATTGTTTTGCTTACGTCAAAAGATGGAAATGATG
>CAJXWI010000263.1 GCA_913062735.1 uncultured Arcobacter sp. | reverse complement strand
TGACTTTTATGAAAAACTTGTTCCTGAATCTTTTTTTAAGCTTGGAGTTTTAAGGATTCCTAAGAATAAGGAAGATAAAAAAAAGTTTGAGCATTTTAAAGAAGACAATGATTTTGATTATATTGAAAAAAAAGATGGTTATTTTTTTGATGTAGCTTCTCATGTTCTTGCAAGTGAAGTATGCAATACACTTATAAAAAACATTGAAATTAAATATTCTTATGATGTAAAACATATAAATTTTGAAGATGAATTATGGAATATAAATGATGAAATATTTTGTAAAAATCTTATAATCACTACAGGAAAAGATTGCGATTTATTTAATGAAAAATATATTAATATACGTCCAGTTTGGGGTGAAAAAATAGATATATCTAGTACAACTTGTATATCATATAATATACATAAGGCTTGTTCAATATCTTCTTCTTTTAAAGTATTAGAAGAGGGCAGATATAAAATATCAATTGGCGCTACACACCATAGATTTGCTACTTATGAAGAAGAGATAAAGTACCTTAAAGAACTTGATTCCTTCAATAAGACTTATACGCATAATGATACAAAATGTCTGCAATCCAGTGATTCTTTAGATTTGTTAGAAAAAGCCAATGATATTCTTGCTTTGAGCGATGTTAAAATACTTGATATTAAAAGAGGTGCAAGAGCTTGCAGTTTTGATTATTTGCCTTTAGTAGGCTCTGTGATAAACTCAAAAGAAACACTTGCTTCTTATCCTTATTTAAAAAAAGGAACTAAGGTTCCTTCTTCTAAATTTACGAGATATAAAAAGTTATTTATTTTAAATGGTTTAGGAGGAAGAGGCTTTGTTATGGCTCCGTTCTTGTCAAAAATATTAGTTGAACATATTAAAAATAATACAAACCTGCCAAGTGATATTACAATAGATCGTTTATTTATGCGTTGGGTTAGAAAAGAAAAATAGTTTTATATTCTAAGCACTTAGAAAAAAATAATTTTAAACAAAAAGGTTATATATGAAAAATACAATTAAAATAGTAGTATTTGGTTTGGTTTTTTTTGCAGGATTAGTTTACCTTACTGCACCAGAACCTCCTATCAAAAAAGAAGATTTACATAATGAACTGTCAATTAAAAACTTTAAAGAGAAAATTTTATTAGTAGATGAGAGTCTTATACATAAAATAGATTTATTTAAAAAAGATGAAAAAAGTCTAATTATAATAGGGAATCATGATTCTTTGTCTGTTGTTAGTTTATTTGATTCTTTATTTGATATTACTATTCCTGTTGTTTTAGTTGCGAATGTTTCTACAGCACCTTGGTTCATTAAAGAATGGGTTCTTCCAGAAAAACTTTTAAGCTTGAATGCACTCTCAAGTGCAAAAATGGTTTATGATAAAGATGGAGCATTTGTAAAAGCACTTAATCTTAGATCTGCACATAAACAAGAGTTTATCGTTTATACAGTTGACAAAAAAGGCTTAATTAAGCAGGTATACAGAGGTTTTGTTAAAAAAGATGCGATTGATGGATCAATGAATGAAAAAGAGATTAAAGAGGCTTTATTGCCCATACTTGAATACATAGAATAAAATTATTGTTTAAAGTATAAAAATTGAAGAAAATTAAAATTTAGGGGATTAATATAGAAAGTAGGGATAGTTTGCACTATCCCAAAAAAAACATTATACGATTGTAACGTTCTCTGCTTGTGGTCCTTTTTGACCTTCACCGATTTCGAAAGTTACTTTTTGACCTTCTTCTAAAGTTACTCTTTCGTAACCATTTGAATTAATTTGTCTGAAGTGTACGAATACATCATTCCCACCATCTTCTTGTTGAATAAAACCATAACCTTTTTCACTGTTGAACCATTTTACTGTTCCGTTAACTTGAGTTGCCATTGCAATTCCTTTTTTTGTAATATACCTCTTGACAGAAGTAGTCGAAAATATAAAGTGAGATATTCTTTTTGGTAACTAGAACTGCTAACGGAGGGTCATCAATAATAAGTATTCCAAGATGAAAATCACAATCATCTTTCATGCGATTATTCTAGCTAAATAATTTAATAAATGCAAGGATTTAGATATTAATATTGTTTTTTTACTTACTTATAAGCTATTTTCTAAAAGATTATTAAAATATTGTAGTAACTTATGTGTGATATACTATTGTATTATTATAATAATATTTCTTAAAGTTGTAGTTTTAAAGGTAAAAAACCAGATAAAGGTATCTGGCTTTTTATTGAGTTTAATTATGCGTTTATAATTGCATTTAACGTAGCTGATGGTCTCATTGCTTGCATTAATAAGTCATCATTAGGTAGGAAATACCCACCCATATCAATCTTTTTACCTTGAACATCAAGTAATTCTTGAGCAATTTTACTTTCATTGTCATTTAAAGTAGCAGCAAGTGCTTTAAACTCTTTTTGTAAGTCTGCATCATCACTTTGTTTTGCTAATTCATTTGCCCAATATACAGCTAAGTAAAAATGAGAACCTCTGTTATCAATTTCACCTGTTTTTCTTGATGGAGATTTATTCTCATCTAAAAACGTAGACGTAGCTAAATCAAGAGTAACTGCAAGTATTCCAGCTTTTTTATTGTCTTGTGTATTTCCTAAGTGCTCTAAAGATGCAGCTAAAGCCATGAATTCACCTAATGAATCCCATCTTAAGTGATTATCTTTTGCTAATTGTTCAACATGTTTAGGAGCAGAACCCCCAGCACCTGTTTCAAATAACCCACCACCTTGCATTAAAGGAACAATAGATAACATTTTTGCAGATGTTCCTAATTCTAAGATTGGGAATAAATCTGTGTTGTAATCTCTTAAAACATTACCCGTAACAGAAATAGTATCTTTTCCAGCTCTCATTCTGTCTAAAGAAATTTGAGTAGCTTGTACAGGTGTTTCAATAGAAATATCTAAACCACTTGTATCATGGTCTTTTAAATATTCATTAACTTTTAAAATCATTTGTGCATCGTGAGCTCTTTGTGGATCTAACCAAAAAATTGCAGGTGTTGCAGATAGTTTTGCTCTATTAACAGCTAGTTTAACCCAGTCTCTAATTGGAGCGTCTTTTACTTGACACATTCTGAAGATATCGCCTTCATTTACATCAAATGAGAATACTTCTTCATTTGCTTTATTCGTAACAACAATTCTTCCAGAAGCAGGCGCTTGGAATGTTTTGTCATGTGAACCATATTCTTCTGCTTTTTGAGCCATAAGTCCAACATTAGGTACTGTTCCAATCGTTGTAACATCAAGAGCTCCATGTTTTTTACAATCAGCAATTACTGTTTTAAATGTTTGTGCATAACATCTATCTGGAATCATTGCTAGTGTATCTTCTCTTTGGTCATCTTTGTTCCACATTTTACCACCATCTCTAATCATAGCTGGCATAGATGCATCAATAATAACATCAGAAGGTACATGTAAGTTAGTAATTCCTTTATCAGAATTAACCATAGCTAAAGGAGGTTGTACTGCATAAACAGCAGCGATATCAGCTAAAACTTTTTCTTTAGTACTTGCATCAACTGTTTCTAGTTTAGTGTATAAATCCCCTAAACCATTGTTAAAGTTAACTTTTAATGAAGCAAATAATTCGGCATTTTTAGAAATTAATTCTTTGAAATATACTTTTACAGCAAAACCAAACATAATAGGATCAGATACTTTCATCATTGTAGCTTTTAAATGAAGAGATAATAAAACACCTTCTTCTTTTGCTTTTGTAATAGAAGCTTCATAAAATGCTTGTAATGAACTTGCACTCATTGATGTTGCATCAATAATCTCACCTGCTAATACAGGAGTTGATGCTTTTAATACAGTTTCTTTAGATGAAGAATCTAAAAAAGCAATTTTTAAATCATCTGCACTTACAAATGTTTTTGATAATTCTGCACCATAAAAATCATTTTCGTTCATATGTAAAACATCAGTTTTACTATCATTTTTCCACTCACCCATAGAATGAGGATTCTTTTTAGCAAAGTTTTTAACAGCACCAGGTGCTCGTCTATCTGAGTTACCTTCTCTTAATACTGGGTTTACAGCTGAACCTGTAATTTTAGAATATCTTTTTTGAATATCTTGTTCATCACTTGAACTTGGATTATCTGGGTATGAAGGTATATCATAACCTTTTTCTTGTAATTCAGCGATTGCTGCTTTTAATTGTGGAATTGAAGCAGAAATATTTGGTAATTTAATGATATTAACACTTGGATCTTGTGTTAATTCTCCTAATTGAGATAATTGATCTTCGATTTTTTGATCAGCCTTTAAGTTTTCTGGGAAGTTAGAAATAATTCTTCCAGCTAATGAAATGTCTTTAACTTGCATTTCAATTCCAGAGCTTTTAGTAAAAGCTTGAATAATTGGTAAAAGTGAATACGTTGCTAAAGCAGGTGCCTCATCAACTTTGGTATAAATAATTTTTGACATGTTTTCCCCTATGTTTAATATTGGGATATATTATCATTTTTAGGGTTTATTTGTATTGAAAAGTAACAATTAAAGGTATAAAAAAAAATCTTGTTTCTTTATTTCCCATTATTTTTTTAAAAAAAATAAAAAAAATTATTTTACTTTAGACCAAAGCGTTTTTATTTGATTTTCTTTCTTTTCTTCTTTTATAAAAACACTGGGTTCTTTTGGAGAAGAGGGGATTTTTTTTAATTTTTTAATTTTTCTTTCTGTTTTTATTTTTGCTTTATTTTGCGCTTTGATTTTTGCTTTTTTTTCTCTTTTCTCAATTCTGTATAAATTTATATTTTGCACATGGGTATTATAGGTCGTAGAAAAACGGTGCGCTCCTGT
>CAJXWI010000262.1 GCA_913062735.1 uncultured Arcobacter sp. | reverse complement strand
AAGTTCAGTTGTAGTTCCAGCTTGGATACAAAATGTTGCACCATCTAATTCAGAAGCTTTAGAAACACCAAGTTTTTTATTAACTAAAAAACCTTGACCATCAAAATAATTAACACCAGCAAATGTAACACCTAAAGAAGTATCTCTAGTTGCAGTCCAAGTAGATGCACGAGCTAATAAATCAATTTCACCAGAAGCTAAAGCAACAAATCTTTCTTTTGCAGTCATAGGAATATATTTAACCTTAGAAGCATCTCCTAAAACAGCAGCAGCTACTGATTTACAAAAATCAACATCTAACCCTTTCCAAACACCTTTTGAATCAGTAGTAGAGAAACCAGGGATTCCAGTAGAAACACCACAATTTAAAACACCTTTACTTTTAACATTCGATAAAGTATCAGCACTTGATACAGTAGCAGCTAGAGCTAAAGAAGCTACACTTAAAGAAGCAATTTTTAATACGTTCATATTTTGTCCTTTTGAATTATGTTGGTAATTTAATATCATTTAAATAATTAAACTAAATTAAACTTTCAACAAATAGTATATAGACTAATCGTAGCATTTGCATAGCAATTTTGTTATATTTACAAATTTTTTAACTTAAAATAACGAAGTCTTTTTCTTAATATTTTTTGTTGTTTTAGTATTATTTATACAACTTAAATCTTATATAAGATAAGATAATATTATTATAAAAATAACTAGGAGTAAGTATGACAAAACTTGGCACAATTGCAATCTTAAGTTTATTATGTAACCCTGCTTTTGCTTTAGAGCGAATTACCATAGGTACGGGTGGGTTAACGGGAACATATTACCCAACAGGAGCAGCCATTTGTAGAATGGTGAATAAACTTAGTAAAACGGTTAAAATTAGATGCTCGGTTGAAGCGACTCAAGCTTCTGTTTACAATATCAACAGCATTAAAAACTCTGAACTTGACTTAGGAATTGCGCAAAGTGATGTTGTGTACCAAGCGTCGAGAGGAAATGGACAATTTAAGGGAAAACAAGTAAAAAAACTTCGCTCGGTTATGGCTATATATCCTGAGTTATTAACCCTAGTATCTACAAAAGATTCTAAAATTAAGTCCTTAAAAGATATAAAAAATAAACGTATTAATATTGGGAACAAAGGTTCAGGGACAGAAGGAACGGTTCTTGCTCTTTTTAAAGAAAATAATATTACGAAGTCACAGCTTAAATACGCAGGTTCGTTAAATGCAGTTTCAATGCCTGATGCATTAAGAGACAATAAAATCGATGCTTATTTTTATATAGTAGGACATCCAAATGCTAATATAAAAATTGCAACAGATTCAATTAATGCAAGAATCATACCGTTAAAAGGTAAAACCATTAATTCTTTATTAAAAAAATATCCTTATTTTGCCAAAGCAAGTATTCCAGCAGGCATGTATAAAAATAACAACAAAAAAATTGAAACTTTTGGTGTAAAGGCTGTTTTAGTTGCAAGTACCGATGTAAAAGATGAAACCATTTATGAATTGGTAAAAGTAATTCTAGAAAACTTTGATGCTTTTAAAAAACTGCATCCTGCCTATGCTAATATTACTAAAGCCTCTTTATTGGATGGGTTATCTGCACCTCTTCATAAAGGCGCAAAAAAATACTTTAAAGAAGCAGGTCTTTTATAAAGTATTTTAGACATAAAAAAAGGTAGAAACATTTGTTTCTACCTTTTTTTATGTCTTAAAAGTCCTTCTTATAAAGGTAAATCTATAATGTACCCATAACCTTTATGAGAAACAATAAAGTCATTGTCTTTAATTTTATCTTTTAATCTTTTCATTACTGTTCTAAATGCACTATCAGATGTAGTAAGATCGTCCCAAACTTTTAATTTAAAAGAATCAACGGAGATAACTTCCCCAATATCTGAAATTAATGTTACTAATATTTGACTTTCTTTATTAGAAAGTTTTACACTTTCTCCATTTCTATACAAGATATTTCTACCTTTTTTATAAGAGTAAGTTTTATTTAGTTTAACAATTTCATCATTGTCTTTTTTATCTTGCCCTTCTTTATCTGCTAAAAGCTCTGTTTTTGCTTTTTGAAGCATGTCCATCATATCATCAATATTAAGAGGTTTAACAAAATAACCTAAGACTTTTAAGTTAATTAATTTTAATAAATCATCTTCATTTTTATAAGCAGATACGATAATGAAGCGTTGATCGCTAACTAATGCTAACATTTCATCAATCATTGTAATACCATCTTTATTAGGCATTCTAATATCTGTTAGTACTAAATCAAAGCTTTGCTCTTTAAAAAGGTTAATACCTTCTTCTCCATCGCATGCAACTAAAACTTCGTCAAAGATTGTATTTAAATAAAAAGATAAAGTTTTTCTCGCAAGTTCTTCATCTTCTACTAATAAAACTCTAGTTTTATAATCGCTCATTCATATTCTCCATATTTTCATCATTTAGTTTGTATTATAACTAAAATTTTCCTATTTAGGTAAAACTATAATAAATTTAACACCTTCTTGCGTATTATATGCATTTATCGAGCCTTTAATATTCTTCTCAATAATAACTTTACACATATAAAGACCAATTCCTGTACCTTGATTTTCAAACTTTGTGGTGAAATAAGGCTCAAACATTCTTTTTATAACTTCAGAACTTGCCCTTCCACAATTATTTTCAATTTCAATTTTGATACTGTCTTTACTTTCTTCTATTATAATTTTAACAATGGGAGAAAAAGGTTCTTTTTTTAATTTTTCTTTTGCTGCATCATGACTGTTACTAAGAATATTTACAATAACTTGTTGAAACTCATTTTTATACGTATGAACTTCAATATCTGTGAAGTTTAATTCTAAGTTTGTTTTAGAACTATCAAACTCAGCTTTAATGATTTGATACGCTGTTCTAATAGATTCTTTAATAGTAAAAGTATTTTTATTTTTTGTCGGTAAATAAAAATTTCTAAAATCATCAATGGTATTTGACATAAAATCCAATTGAAACTTTATATGATCTATATTTTCATTTAATTCTTTTTTTGTAAACGTTTTTTCAAAATAATGGTCACGTACAAAATATATCAATAAAGAAATATTATTTAAAGGTTGTCTCCATTGATGGGCAATATTTCCTAACATTTTACCCATAGAAGCTAATTTATTCTGGTGTACTAATAATCTGTCTTTTTCAATATTTTTATCTACTTCTTTTTTGATTTTTTCTTTTAATTCTTTTTCATTGAGTTTTTGCTGACTTATATCATTTATATATCCATAAAATTCTGTTACAACATTTGAATGATCTTTAATCAAAACAATACGTGAAAAAACCCATTTAATTAAACCAGATTTTTCTTTCACTCTATAAATGGTTGAGAAGGCACTTAGGTTTCTCTCAATTGCATCTTTAAGTGAAGCTTTAAATTCTAAGAGATCGTCTTCAAATATAAAATCAAAATATTTAATTTTATGTTCACTAAATTCTTTTTTGTCATAACCATAAGAAGAAATACTAGAAGAAATACTTTTTAATAAAAAAGATTCATTGTTTAAACATCTAAAAATTACTATTCTTCCTGATTCCACAAGTTGTTCTATATTAGAAAGTTCTTTAAAAAGGTTTTTCCTTTCATCAATATCCATAAGAGTCATTAACATTCTTATATTTTTATTCATTTTATTTTTAAATATTTCTCCACGAGCTAAAACCCATTTATATATTCCGTCTTTTTGTTTAATTCTGTACTCAACAACAAATTTTTTATGTTTTCCTTCTAAGTGTTCAGTAAAAAGTTCTTTGACTTTTATTTTGTCTTCTGCATGAATTAGCTCATGCCAGTCATCAATAGAATTTATTTTATTTTTATCATAAAAAAAGGTATCCTCCCATTTTTTTGAAAAAAAGATTTTGTTCTTTTCTAAATCAATATCACATAAACTATCATTCGAGGCAATAATAGCGAGAGCATATCTGTCTTTTAACTGTTTATATAACTTATTTTTACCTTTTAATCGTAAATCATGTAAATGAAAAACTCTGTATAAAAATCGCGTAAATAAGATAGTGAAAAGTAATAACAATAAAGAGACAACAATAATCCCCACTGCTGTATAACGTATAGCGTTATAGAAACCCTCTTTTATTAAAAATAAGGAGGAAGGCAGATAATCTTTTTTTAGTAACAAACGTAAAGAATAAGGTTTTAACTCATGTACATTTTTTTCATCATAAGTAAAATCATAGATATTTTTAATTGATATTTCTTTATTTTGTCCGTAATAATTATAAACACTTTGTTTTTTATCATTTAATAAAATAAAATGACCTTTTATATTCTTACTTTTTTCATATACTTTTTTCTTTAAAATACTTAAAATTTGAATTTTTTTATCTAAAAGAGGTGAGAAAACACCAAGCTCCCAGGATAAAGATTTTAGAGAGGTAAAATGGGACAATAAAAAATGTTTTTTATCTTCGTACAAGAAAACATCTTTTTTTCCATTTTTTGAAATATCTTTCAAAAATTCTTTTGATAAGACAGAAGGCACTTTCTTTTTATAATACATACCTTCTACTGTTTTTAGAATTTCTTTTCCGAACAAAACAGATCTTTTTTCTTTTTCAAACAAAACAAAAAATATATTATTTTTATTCTCTAAATAAGGTATATATGTACTAAGATCTTGAGCAACAAAAGAGGAAGATGTTTTTTTTGCATTAATAAAACCTATTAATTCAGAACTTGATTCTTTTAAATGATTTTGAATGTCACGATGCAAGGAAGTTAAGTCTTCTTCAATACTTAATCTAAATTCTTTAAGCTCAACTTCACTTTCTATTTTTTTTTTGTTG
>CAJXWI010000261.1 GCA_913062735.1 uncultured Arcobacter sp. | reverse complement strand
AAAAAACTTTTACCTGAATCTATTATTATTGAGTTATGTAAACAAGTACAAGCTGATTACACACGTACATTTAAAAACTTAAATGGTCAAATTAGAGACAATTTAATTAAAATATTAATTTCTACTCCTTTAACTATTACTGATCATGTTGGTTTTAAAAAAGCTATGATTACAAGGGGCGGAGTCAAATTAAAAGAAATTTCTCCTAAAACCATGCAAAGTAAAATTATTGATGGTTTATATTTTTGTGGCGAGGTTGTTGATTTGGATGGTCCTTGTGGAGGCTATAATCTTCAATGGTCTTTTTCAAGTGGAAACTTAGCAGGACACTTACTTTCATAAATAAAATTATTTATTAACACTTTCTTTACATTAAAATATTATACTCCTTCTAAGGAGTTATTATGAAAATTTTAATCTTTTTTTCTTTGTTATTTACTTCGTTGTTTGCATTAAATGCAAACAGTGATGACAGAAGTTACGCTTTAAAAAGCCTTACGTCTTCATGGAATACTAATTGGAATAAACACAGTATTGACTACAATGAACTTTTAAGTGGAGGCCCTAAACGCGACGGCATTCCACCTATTGATAATCCTAAATTTGTATCAACATCAAAAGCAAAATCCTTTTTAAAAGACGATGAACCTCTTATTTTTGTATCTATCAATAATGAAAAAAAAGCCTACCCCTTATCTATTTTAATATGGCATGAAATTGTCAATGATAGCTTAGGAAATGAAAAGATTTTGGTTACATTTTGTCCTTTATGTAATGCTTCAATTGTTTTTTCTCGTATGATTGATGGTATTGAACATGATTTTGGAACCTCTGGATTATTAAGGAAATCTGATTTAGTTATGTATGATAGGCAAAGTGAATCTTTATGGCAACAGTTTACAGCAGAAGCAATTGTAGGAGATTATCTAGGAAAAGAATTAAACACTATTGCTTCTTCTATTGTTTCCTTTAAAGATATTTATATGCATCATAAGAATACCAAGATTTTATCTCAAGATACAGGTTTTAAAAGATCTTATGGAAAAAATCCTTATATAGGATATGACAATATTTCTTCCTCTCCTTTTTTATTACAAGAGAGTATTGATGACAGAATGTTACCTATGAGAAGAGTAGCAACAGTAAGTATTAATAAAAAAGATAAAGCCTATTCTTATAAAATACTCAAAAATAAAAAAGTAATTAACGATAGCTTTGAAAACAAAGATTTGGTTTTATTTTATAAAAAAAATGTTTTATCTGCCTTGGATAAAAGTGAGATTAGAGCTTCTAAAAGAGTTGGAAGCGCAAGTATCTTCGAAGCCAAAGTAAATGGAGAAAAACTAGAATTTTATTATGATAAAGGTTTTTATGATAAAAAAACCAAAAGTTTATGGAATATTTTTGGTTTAGCTCTTGATGGAAAACTAAAAGGTACACAACTCAAAAAAATCACTTTTGGTTCACACTTTTGGTTTGCTTGGGTAGTCTTTAAACCGAATACTGTTATTTATAAATAACAGTATTATAGGTTTTTTGCTTTTTTGTAAGCAATAAAAGTAGCATTGCTCTTCTTTATATCCATCCAAGAATCACAAGAGAAGGATATTTCAACAATAGAAGCTGTTTTTAACTCTTCTTTTGATCCACATAACATATAAGCAAGCGTTGATACCCCTGGATTATGACCTACTAGTACAGCCGTATTATTATCATCATGAATATAAGAAATTAATTCTTGAATAGCTGAAACAAAAGGTTCATAAATATATTGATTTTGTGTTATATTTTTGTCAAAATTAAGTTCTTTAGCTAAGAGTTTAGCAGTAGTATGCGCTCTTAGAGCAGGGCTTGATAAGATAATATCGATTTTTTCATTTTTTTGTTTTAAATATTGACCAATTATTGCACAGTCTTTTATTCCTTTTTCATTTAAAGGTCTATCAAAATCATCTAAGTCTTCATTTCCCCAGTCTGATTTAGCATGGCGTATTATAAATAGTTTTTTCATTTTGGTCTCTTTTTATCTAAGATATAAAATTATAAGATATTTTTCTTAAAAACAGCTAGAAAAGCCCTTTTTTAATTCTATTTTGTATAATATATTTATAAATAATAAAGAAAAAATAAAAGGCTATATTTTGGGATATAATTTAGATGATAAACTAGTAATTGCAATTTCTTCAAGAGCTTTATTTAATCTAGAAGAAGAAAATAAAATTTTTGAATCTTCTGGTTTACAAGACTATTATGATTTTCAAATAAATAATGAAGATACCTTATTAGAAAAAGGCACAGGCTTTCGTTTGGTGAAAAATTTGCTTAAAATTAATGAGGATTTTCCTGAAAATAAACAAGTTGAAGTAATCATTATGTCACGTAATAACGCAGCTACTTCTTTGCGCATTACTAAATCCATTGATGCTTACAAACTTGATATAAAACGTTCTGCTTGGTCAGGTGGAAATAATATCTCTAAATATCTAAAACCATTTAAGGTAGATTTATTTTTATCTGCAAATGATGAAGATGTACGAGCTGCTAATGATATAGGAATAGCAGCAGCTAGAATTCTTCCTTTTATTAATTCAGATGAAGAAGATGAACAACAAGTAAAAATTGCCTTTGATGGGGACGCAGTACTATTTTCAGATGAATCTGAGCAAATCTATAAAAGTAAGGGACTAGAAGCTTTTTTAGAGCATGAAACAAACAATGCGAATAATAATTTGCCTGATGGCCCTTTTGCTAAATTATTACGAGTAATTTCAAGAATTCAAAACAAATATGCAAATGAACATACACCTATTAGAACGGCACTAATAACGGCTAGAAATTCTCCTGCGCATGAAAGAGTAATACGAACACTTAATGCTTGGAATGTACGAATTGATGAGTCTTTTTTCTTAGGTGGCATGGATAAATATGAAGTAGTAGAAGCGTTTGGTGCAGATATCTTTTTTGATGATCAAGATGTACATTTAGAAAATACTTCTAAAGTAGCTCCCAGTGCAAAAGTTCCTTATAAGAGTGATTCAAATATTAATCAATTATAATCACTCTTGATTGTTCGTTATTTAAATATAGTAACAATTTCTTCAAGAGATACTTCTTCTTTAATAATAGGATAAATACCCTTATCAATTAAATACTTTTTGCAGGTGATTCCGATTTGTTTTGTAATAAAATAATGAATATTTTCTTCTTGCAAAAAGGTGGGCAATACATGCCTGGGTCTAATATTATTTTCAGAAAATGCAGGGTTTGGTATTTGCTTTATATTCTCTAATTTATAGTCTTTAATGTGTAAAATAAAGATATATTTTGAATCAATTGAAATGTCATCTAAAAATTTTAAACTATTTGAACAAACAGCTACATTAAAATCATTTTGTATTTCATGTACTTTTATATTAGAACCATTTATCAAAGCAGACGCAATTTTTAAACGAGCATTTTTAATAATTCTTGCTAAGGTGGGTCTTGAAATATTCATCTGAATTGCCGCATCTTCTTGGTACATTGCATCTAAATCCATAAGTTTAATAGCTTGTATTTCTTCATGTAATAAAATAATATCTTCGTTGGATTTTATATCTTTAGGACCAAAATACTTAGATGTTGGTTTAAAACTTAATTCACGTTGTTGTTTTTCTCTGGCCAAATTTTTCCTTTTTCTTTAGAGATAGATTCTAACATAAATTAATCAAAAAATATACTTGACATATGTTCATTAATATGATATAATCCGGTCATATGTTCATAAGTTTAAAATTATTTTATTTGTATTTATTTGAAATATAGAAAAATTTAGCCGCTTTTCTTCTTTCTTACCTATAAATACTCTTCCAATAATAATAAATGATTTAATTTGTGAAATATATCATTAATTAATTGGATTTTATGTTTAATAATCTAGCCAATTTATATATTAGACATAATAGTCATTCCTTTAATTGTCCAATTAATGATGTTCATTCCTAATTTTGTAGAAACTATCTCCTAAATATTTTAATAATTTTTAAGTTTCTACAATCTCCTTTTGTTTATACATACAACCTGATTTTTATCAAAAAACATTTGAATTATTTATTTATAGAATAAAAGAGCGTTTGAAGGTAGTACTAAGTATGCTCCTTTCGAAGCATCTTGATTATGAGTTATAGACTTTTTTAATATTTTGGATTTTTGAAGACATATTTAATAGTAGCATATCTGCTAATACAAGCGCCATCATTGATTCTGCAACAACAGAGCCTCTAATAGCTACACAAGGATCATGTCTTCCTTTTAGTTCACAAGTAACTTCCTCATTATTAATATCAACAGTATCTTGTTTAATAAAAACAGAGGGTGTTGATTTAAAGTGAACTTTGATATTTATATCATCGCCATTAGAAATTCCACCTAACATTCCACCTGAATGGTTTGTTTTAAAGCCGTCTTTTCTAATCTGATCATTATTATCAAAACCTTTTACTCTTGAAGAATCTATTCCATCTCCAATTTCTACGGCTTTAACTGCATTAATACTCATCATAGCAGAAGCAATTTGGGCATCTAATTTAAAGTAAATCGGTTCCCCTAAACCACTAGGGCAGTTCTGCACATTTACAATAGCTGTTCCACCTACTGAGTTATGCTTCTTTTTTGCGTTTATTATAGCTTCTTTTTGATTTTCTTCTAAATCTTTATCTAAGGCAAAAATATCTGAGCTAAGCGCATGCTTGAAATCATAAGTAGAAGCCTCAATTCCATCAATTGATGAAATTCCAGAAGATGTTGTGGAAAAAGAAAAGCAGATTGAAATGGGTAGGGATGATTTATCTGGAAAACCAGAACAAATTAAAGAAAAAATAGTTGA
>CAJXWI010000260.1 GCA_913062735.1 uncultured Arcobacter sp. | reverse complement strand
TTGCTAGATTCCAAACTCTGGGAGCTTATATCCATATCACCTTGCAGTGTTGTGATACTTGCATTTTCGTTGTTTAGTATTTGCTCATTGGTGATTATTATTTTGTTTTTTGCTTTTATCAAGGCGTTGGTATTTACCAGCGTTTGTGTTTTTATATCTAAGTTTGCATTGGTATTTATTGTGTCATCAAAGCTTAGGGTGTATTCTTTTTCTAAGTCATTACTTTCTACACTATTTTCTACTATTTCTTTGTGAACGCCAGCTAATATATCTTTTTCATTTATAAGAGTATTTGCTGTAATGTCTAAGTGTTCACCTGAGGCTATAAATTCTTTGTTTGTGATTGTTTTTTTTGCATCTAATTTAATATTTTTTGCAAACATTTTTTGCGTTTCAATATCATCAGAAGTTGATTTTATATCTATACTATTGGTAGCTGACGTATCTTTTATGCTAATTTTACCATCTGCACTTATGGTTAAGTTATCTTGTGCCGCTATTTCTATAGGCAGGTTGATCCCAACTCCAGATTCAGTTCCTATGAGTTTTATTTTATTGGCATAGATACCTCCAAGATTACTTGAGTCTATAGAAAACAGTTCCGTAGGGTTAGAACTTGTTTGTTTGGTGATATCACCCGCTAGAGTAATTGTGTTTGTTCCAGTTAGGATATCTATATTTTTTGCATTTATTTTTGCATTTATTATTACTGCTTGTGCGTAGAGTTCTGCTTGATTAACATCTGTAGTATTTAATCCTTCCCCATGGATTTCAATAAGACCTTTGTCAACGCTATATCCCACCAAAGTATTATTTGAATAGTTTGGTGTTCCTGTGGTGATAGTTGCTTTTGGAGTATTTATAAACCCAGCATTTTTAATATAGATACCATTTGGATTTGCGATTATAACATGGGCACTTGATCCTGCTACTTCTGTATAACCTCTTAACTGGGTTCTATTTTTACTGGTCACTTCGTTTATTATGGTTCTTGCAGTACTTTTACCTCTTAAGTTTGTATTACCCTTTATATATCCTGCTAGTTGGGTATTTACATTTGATGTATTTGCGTTATTTAAGATAAGACCTTGTCGATTTACGTTGTAGTCTTTGAACTTATTATGTGATACACCTTGAGAGCTTGGAGCTACTATATTCACTATTTTTACATTATTGTCTGATACTACTATTGTTGCTTGATATTTTTTATCTGCATTTGTATCCACTGTTAGTGGGTTTGCTAAGATAGTATGTGGAAATACGAGTGTGAACGATATCATTATAGCTATGGATTGTTTTAGATTCTGTAGTATCAAATTTCTTTTCCTGACATGATTTTTGTTTTTTTAATTAAAATTGGTAACTTAAATTAAAACCTAAAAAGTTTCCACTATCTTCTTTGGTAGCTTCTGTATCTTTTTGAGGCATTGTGTAAAATATATCTAACAAGCCATTATTAAAACTGGTTCGAACTCCAGTGGCTGAACCTATGATATAGCCATCTGAACTATTAAAATTCTTTTTGACATATCCGTAATCCAATGCTAGATAAGGAGATAATTGCAGATTTGATATTTTTTTTGTGAAATTAAGCTCATTTCTTATGTAAAACCCAGTGTTTCCACTAAGTCCTGAGCTATCCTTGAAGCCTCTTACACTGTAAGGACCTCCCATAGAAATCTCTTGCGCGGAATAAAGTCTATCTTCTGAAAACTGCCCTCGTAGTGTTTGATTAAATTTTATATCATATTGAGTTTTGAAATATTTTGTAAAATTTACATCCAAAGCATATTTTATAAAATCACTTTGATTGTCATAATAATTATCTTGTGCACCCAAAGCATTTAATCCTTTATAAATAGTAAGAATAGAATAATAATCATAACTTTCATTAAGATAACTATGTTTTACTCCTAAATTCACAACGGCTAACTTGTAACTTTGAATATCAAATTTAGTTGTATCTTGATAGTTATTACCTTGATCATAATCAAAGCCACTATTTATTTGGGTTGAGTGGTTTTGTGAGTGTAGAAATTTATAATTTAATCCAAAAGACGCAGCTTTACTATTACCATGGTACAGGATATTTTCAAAAAAATCATTTTCTATAGTCTGATGGTAGCTGGAATATGAGTAATCAAATTCAAAAAGCATACTACTTAGTGGAACAGAGTAAGACAGAGAATATCCTGATGAACTGTTAGATTTATTTGGAAGTTTATGGGTTGTGTTGAATCTTAGGGTGATGATATCGCTTACATCAAATAAGTTTTCATAATTTAAGCTTGTACTGATTTGTGTTTTACCTGTTAATCTTGAGCCAAAATTATTGAAAGTTACGTCTCCATAATAAGTAGATGCAACTTCTTTGGTGATAATATCAATATCACTATATCCCAATTTATCAGCAGGGATTATCTTAAAATCAATCGTTTGAGATTTTAATCTTTGAGCTTGGTAAATGGCCATTTCTAAATTTCTTACATTGAGTAAATCATCTTTATCTTCTAAATAGATGTTACTTATATTTAATCTTTGACTCGTTATTTTATTTATTTTTCCTTCTATTGTATTAATAGTGACGACACCACTTGATAGGTCTTGTGGGACTAGATAGGCTTTACTTGTGATATATCCTTTTTTTATATACATATTTGTGATTTTTTTTGTCAGGTTTGATAGATTTTTGATTCCATTACAGTTGTTTAGATAAGGTTTAATTATATCTTCAAAATCATCTTCATCAAAAACGCTTGAACCTTTTATGTGTATTTCTTTTATTTCAATACAATTTTCTTCGGTTTTGTCTTCTTGGACTGGGATTATTTCAATATCATATATTTTATTTTCTTTCACATCTTTTTTATCTTTTTGTTGCTGAATAAATATTTTTTTCTTTTCTTGATTTTTAAGTATTGTATTAATATTTCCATCGTTGTTGATGCCATATAAAAAACTATGTATACAAAAAAGTAGAAGTAAGAGTTTTTTCATTTTATAGGTATCTTTGATTTTCTAATTCAATTACTACTGTCAAGTTTATTGACTCTTTTAGAATAATTTTTGTCACGAAGTATTTATCATTGTTTACGTTTATCAGTTTTTGTTTTTCAAAACCTTTTCTATCATCTATACTTTTATTGATAATATTTGAAGAAGATATAATTGGCAGAAAAAGAACACAAGATACGAGTAATTTATTAATAACGATTCCCTTTTACGAAAGAATATAATGTAATATATAAGTTACATTAATTTAATTTTCGCGAATTTTAGTGGGGTAAACTTAAAGTTACATAAAAATAACAATTGAGGCTCATTTTTATTGAATATTCCTATTCAATCTGTAAGCAATCTGAACTATTGGAATTATTACTGACTGAAAAATGGTTAAGGAAGAGAGTGATTTATTTGAGGTAATGATGTTTTAGTGGGGAATATATAAAGAAAAATAAATCTTTATATATTAGATAGAACTTACTTTGTATGAATAAAGATTTAATCTCTTTTAAATTTATATCCTATGTTATAGCTAGATTCAAATAATCCATGTTCAAGTTTTTTGTTAAGCGAAGAAAATAGAACCCTCAGTTTTGCACTAGTTGATTTGTTTACAGTGGTATCTTCCCAAATGAAATTTAAAATTTCTTCTGTACTATAGGTTTTATTTAAATTTGTTGTGCAGAAAAGATTTAAAAGATTAATCTCTTTTGCTATTAATTTCATATCTTTTCCATCTTTGTCAAAGAGTTTTAGCTTTCTTTTATCCCAAAAATAGTTTTTGTTGATTTGAAGTACTTGTGTATTCTCTCTTTTATCCAGCAAGGTTATAATGTCTTGTATTAGGATAACCAGGTCACTACTTTTAATGGGTTTGATTAAATATTGAGTGAGAAATAGCTGGGTTGCACTGAGTAATTTTTCCTTATCACTGTAAGCACTTAATATGATAATGATGACATCTTTATTTTTCTCTCGAACTTGTTTTATAAAATCCAAACCATTTATATTTGGCATATTTATATCGGTTATTATGACATCAGGAGATTCTTTTTCATACTGATATAAAGCTCTTTTCCCTGATGTTACTTTAAAAACTTTTTTAAAAAAAAGCTCCAAAAAATCAGAATACTTATGTAACAAGGAAAGATCATCTTCTGCGTATAAAACGGTGTATTTTTTCAACTCTTTCTACCTTTAAAATATGATAGTAAATCTTGCACCATTATTCATATTACTTGCCTGAATAGATGCATTTTTATGTTGTGCAATAATATTTTGAGCAATATATAGTCCGAATCCCATACTAACATTTGTTTTCTTTGAAGAAACATATGGTTTAAAAATATCAACTAGCATATCTTGATCAATGCCATTTGCATTGTCCGTAATAGTGACTTCAGACATATCTTTGTGTTTTGATATTTCAATTGTTATTTTTGGATTTTCAATATTTTTAATTTCAAATTGTTGTATTGCATTTACGAGAATAGTAACAATCACTTGTTGGTATAAAGATTTAAAACCTATAGTTGAGACATGAGTATCTACCTCATTGACTTGTATATCAATTTGATAACTTTTTGAGGGAAAAATTATATTTATGCAATCATTAATAGTACTTACTAAGTAAAATTCGTATTCTTTTTTATCTGGAGAATAAAATTGCGTAAACTCACAAATAGTTTTACTTAAAAACTCAGTAGATGTTTCTATGTCATTAACAATTTCGATTATTTCTTTGGAAGAAAGGTTTTTATTTTGCATGGATTTTGAAACCATTAATAAAGTATTTGAATTGATATTGGCTAAGGGATGTCGCCATTGATGTGCTATGATTCCTAAAAGTTCCCCTAATGCTGCA
>CAJXWI010000259.1 GCA_913062735.1 uncultured Arcobacter sp. | reverse complement strand
AGAGGAGTTTACAATAGGGCCCCCGTTTAATTGAAAATCAATACCATACTTTTTAATTTCAGGTTCTAATATAGCTTCAGTAAGCGCTTTTAATTTTAACGAGACCTCAGGCCCTTCTCCTGCATTAGGAGCAAGTCTTGCAACGATAGTTGTCGTTTTAGCATCTTTACTTATTAAACGCCCTACTATTGCATCTTCTTTTAAAATAATATTCTTTTTATCTTCTAAGTCTTGTGTGCTTAAAGAATCTATTTCATCAATAAAATCTTCTACAATTACATCATCAGGGTCTTCAATACTTGTATGTACGTATTGATAATTTGTAAGAGAATCTACTCTTGCAATATACTGGGTTTCCCAAAACTTTTCTGTAATTCTTGATATTACGCCTAAACTTTCTTTATTAAAAACACCATTTTCATTTTTAAATGTTACGGTGATTGCTTGATCATTTCCAAATACGCTTCTAAAATTATCATAATCTTTTAAAATTTTTGAGTCTTTTGCAAACCAGATTCTATACGAACCTTCAAAAGCCAAATCCTTAAGCTGCATCGCCATTATTAAGGCAATTGTTGGAATAAGTATTACAATTAACCATCTAAATTTTATAACTAAATTTATAAACTTTTGCATTGTTTTCCTTTTTTAATAATGATATGCAATGTTTAAGCCAATTTTTTTAGAACGGCCTTGTTTTGCATATATTGTATTGTGTGTTTTTGAAGGCTCAGTATAACTTATGTCTAGTTTTACTTTAAACGCATCATATACTCTTGTTTCAAATTCTACGTAATAATTCTCTTCTTTATAATCTGTATCAATAATAACCCCACCTACTGCTGTAGAATCACCATAATCATTAAGGCTGTATCTAAGACCTAAAAACAAATCATTTTGAAATATTTCTCCTAAGCTTAAATCACTAGAAATTTTTTCATCTTTACTTTTGTAGTAATAATACTCTCCCAATATTGCAAGCTCACTACCTTCTTCAAACTGCTCTAGGGTATATTCAATACCAAAAGCACTGTGGTAATAATCAGATACATTCTTATCATCAAGTACATCTGTATATAAAAACTCTAATTTAATTAAGGAAGATCCAAGTACTAAGGTATTAAATGTTGAGAATTTATTCACTAAATAAGCATGCTGTACATATTCATTTCCACTTTTTCTTAAATAGCGTTGTGAGTCATATCCATTTTGCAGTATAAAAGCATAATCCAGCGCGATATCATCACTTAAACTACCTGTATACGTCAAATAAACAGAGGGTCGACCTAAAGACTTTTCGCTTTCTAATTTATTTTTGAAGCTTTCATTCTTTCTTTTAATACTGTAGGTGTAAGAGGAGTTTGCCATTTTGGATTTCTGTTCATATAATTTAACAATAAAGGAAAGTTCACTTTCTTCAAAATAGTGCGAATACTGAATATTGTAAGCCCCTACTTTATCTGTTTTAGAAGGATCACTTCTTGTATCTTGAATATTAAAACCATCCACTATGTTTTTTACTTCTAATGCACCCCAAAACAAAATACTTTTTCCAAGGAGTATCTTAGAGTCTTCAAATTCATAAGAAGTATATAATTCATTAATACGAATGTAAGAACGCTTATTGTTCGCTTTGTTATTATAATCACTGCTGTCTTCTTGCGCATATAATTCTAAAACAGAAACAAAATTATTACTTTCATGTGTTAGTTTTAACTTCTGCTCCAAGGTAAAGTTTGAGCTGTGTTTTGTACTTGTTTTATTATAGGCTTGCATATCAGCGCCTAAATATCCTTCATAAGACAGTTCAGCTAAGGCATATGTACCTAAAAATAGAAATAATAATATTTTTTTCATAAACTTCCTTGTGAAATATTTTCTAATATTTTTTGTGTATTTCTATTTTTTGTATCCATTGAGCCATAAAGTTTAAAAACATCAAGTTTCATACCTGTTAAACTAATAATTTGTTGTTTAAACATATTTTTTAAACGTCTGTTTGCACCCGTTAAAAAATAATATAAAAAAGGAGCTCCAGAACTAGCTAAAATTTTGACTTTTTTATTTTTTAATAAGCCAATAGGTCTTGAATTAACATATTTAAATGCAAAACCAGCAGAAAAATTCCAATCAATAAAATTCTTTAAAATAGCAGGCATAGAACCCCACCAATATGGAAATACAAATACTAATTCATCCGCTTTAGAAATTTTAGCTTGATAATAGTCCATCTCTTTTGTTTGAAATTCTTCCCTTGTATAAAAATCTTGTTGATTTTTATCACTGTATAAATCAAGGACTTCCACCTTATGTCCTTGATTTATAGACTTTTGTTCATAGGCATTTGCCATTGCAAAAGAAAAACTTTCTTGTGAAGGATTTGCGATAATGATAAGTATATTTTTCATTCCCTTACTTTTTCAATACTCGTTTATGAAAATCTTTATTCTTAAGACCATTTTTAATTGTTTCATTGTCCCAAACCAAAGTACTTTCTTTATTGTTTTGAAAGTTTTTAATATGAATTTTTCCTACTCTGTATACACCATTTATTTTCTTATATTCAGAAAAGTATGCGCTTTTTAAAAGTGATTTTTTTCTATCATAATAATCAACTTGGTAATTTAAAAAAGTATTTACATCAATATAAGATACTTGTTTGGTATATCCAGAATACTTATAATTTGGTACTCTTTGTACTTTATATACTTCTTTACCATTTAATATTTCTTTTATTGCATCTTCTTTTTTAAAATCATACTTATCTATATTAAAGGAGCTTAAATCTTCGTAGGAAAATTCACTTCCCATAAAAGAACCCGATTTATTTTTTGATGAAATTCTTTTTACTCTTTTAAGTGCTGGTAAATATAACCACTGATCATCATCTTTTTTTGCATGCTCATAATTTAGAAACTTTGTACCTTTTACATCTGCTGGACTTAAAAACTCTATTAAGGATTTATCTCCGCCATCTTTTTCTAAAGAAATTGATTTCATACTTCTAATACGCATTTGCCCTTTTGCGTTTACTAAAGTCATTGTCATAATTGAGCTTGAGTCTTCAAAACCACTCATTACTTCATCATTTTTTTGTGCCAATTCAAAATCACTCATTGCAAAAATATTTGCTGCTATTAATAGCCCTGATATTACTAATTTTTTCATTATTTTCCTTTATGTGAACACTGATTACTTTTAATGTGTGCAATGTTAACATAAGATGTGAACATTGTCAACATAAAATGTAAACAATGTTCACATTTTATAAAATATTCCTATTTTATGCTATAATACGGTCATGGCTAAATGTATAATCAAAAAATTAATCGATAAATGTCAAAATAAAAACTATCATCATGGTAATTTAAAAGAAGAGTTATTGCAAGAAGCAATAAAAATTATTCAAGAAGATGGAGTGCAGGCTCTTACCTTACAGATTCTAGGTACTAGGCTTGGAACCTCCCGTTCTGCTATTTACAGACACTTTTCATCTAAGAAAGAACTCTTAGGAAATGTAATGGTATATGGTTTTGAATTGTTTAACTCTTCTATTACACCAGTCTCTAAAATACAGGATAAAACGGCTACTGAAATGATCCGGAATATGGGTAAAGAATATCTGACCTTTGCAATTAAAAATCCCAATTTATTCAGAATGTTGTTTGGTGAAAAGTATCAAAGTATAAGAGAAGATAATTGTGATATTAATGACGAAGAAGAAGCAAGCAGTTATCATTCCTTGATTCATTTAGTAATACAAGCTCAAAAAGAGGGTTTATTTAAAGAAGAAGACCCTATTTTACTTACACAAAGTATTCATGCAATGATTCATGGTTTAAGTGTTTTATACATTGATGGACATATAGAAGGTAATGCGGATATAGATACTTTATTTGATGTTTTATGCAATACGATGATTTCAGGTTTATTAAAATAAAAGGACGAGAGTGAAAAATATTTCAGTTTATAATATATATTTAGGACAAGAAGAAACAATAAAAACGCCTAAAAAAGAATTCAAAAGTTCTTATAGGAAAAAAGCTATAACACAAGATGAATATTTAAGTGATATTGGTTTCCTTAATGATTCTCAAAGTGATAAGAAATACCATGGTGGAGTAAACAGAGCTTTATGTGTTTACCCTTATGCGACCTATGAATACTTTAAAAAAGAGCATGATTTGGATTTAAAAGACTGTTCTTTTGGTGAGAATATCACTATTTTAAATTATGATGACAGTGACATTTGTTTAGGAGATCAGTTCTCTTTTGAAGATGCTCTTGTTGAAGTAACACAACCAAGACAACCTTGTTCGCATATATCAAATATTACAGGAATAAAAAACTTAACAGCATTAACCGTTAAAAATTTAAAAACTGGCTTTTATTTACGTGTATTAAAAGAAGGAACAATTAAAAAAGACTCTAGTTTGCAATTAATTAAAAGAGTACATGAAGGTATCACCATTGAGTTTATAAATAAATGTTATTTTGATGCTAAAAATAATCAAGAAAACATTAAAAAAGTATTAGCTTGTGATGAGTTATCGATTAATTATAGAGAAGAGTTAGAAAGAAAACTAAAATCCTAAAATGCTTGGCTCCTAAGGAAAATTCCTTAGGAAAAAAGAATTATTTCTTTTTTGCTTTCGCATTTGGAAGATCTGTGATACTACCTTCATAAATTTCTGCTGTTAAACCAACAGACTCATGAAGCGTAGGATGAGCATGAATAGTAAGTGCAATATCTTCAGCATCACAATTCATTTCAAGTGCTAATGAAATTTCTCCCAATAACTCTCCTGCATTATCACCAACTAGTGCACCACCTATTAAAGTATGATCTTCTTTATTAAAAATTAATTTAGTAAAACCATCACTAACATCA
>CAJXWI010000258.1 GCA_913062735.1 uncultured Arcobacter sp. | reverse complement strand
ATTGGTGCAGTTGAGAATATGATAGGAGGCGATGCTTTTAAACCAGGAGATGTTTTGTATGCTAAAAACAAGGTAAGTGTAGAAGTACGAAATACAGATGCTGAAGGACGCTTGGTATTAGCAGATTGTTTATGTTATGCCCAAGATGAAATAAAAGATATTGATTGTTTAATTAATATTGCGACGCTTACTGGGGCTTGTAAAATTGCACTTGGAGTATATACTACAGGTGTAATGGCTCACAGTTCATCTTTAAAAAATAAGATGCAAAAAGCCTCAAATAAAAGTGGTGAACTAATAGGTACACTTCCTTTTAATGATTTTTTAGAAAAACTAATACACAGTGGCATTGCTGATGTATCAAATGCAGGTTCCAGCCCAGCAGGGGGTGCTATTACAGCGGCACTGTTTTTAGATAAGTTTATTAAAAAAAGAAACAAAAACAAATGGTTGCACTTAGATATGGCAGGACCTGCTTACAGTGAAGTACCTTGGGCATATCACTCACATGGTGCTAGTGGTTCTGGCTTAAGGTTATTATTACATTTTATCAAACACTTCAAAAAACAATAAAGTACCATAGGGTACTTTATTAGCATTTTCTTCTTTCCTATTACTACAATATTTTTTTACTTGACAAGAATATAAAAAAAGTATATAATTCTTAAAACCAACCAGTTGGTAAAGGAATAATATGTCAAGTTTGCAAAAAGAAATAGATGCTTATAAAGAAGCATTTGTAGGAAAAGTACCTGTTGAGTTAAGAGAAATTATGTTGAATGCAACCAAAGAGCTAGAAGATGTAAACATCAGCAAAGACGCTTTAAAAGCAGGAGAAGTAATGAAATCTTTTACGCTCCCAAATGCATTAGGTGAAAACATTAACTTAAGTGATGTTTTATCAAACAATGATTTTGTTGTAGTTAATTTTTACAGAGGGGTATGGTGCCCGTATTGTAATTTAGAATTAAAAGCTTTACAAAGCATAGTTCCAGAGTTATCACAATTAAATACTGCATTGATTGCTGTTTCTCCTCAAACTGCTGATGCTTCTTTAAGCACTAAAGAAAAAAATGAATTAAGTTTTGAAGTTTTAAGTGATGAAAAAAATAAAATTGCAAAAAACTTAGGATTAGTATTTGTTTTAGCTGAAGCATTAAAACCAATTTATGCTAAATTTGGAATTGACATTGCAGGTTTAAACGGTGAAGATTCTTTTGAATTGCCAATGCCTGCTACTTTTGTTTTAAATAAAAAAGCTGAGGTAATATTTGCATTTGTTGACGAAGATTATACAAAAAGAATAGAACCTAAAACTATCTTAGATATAATTGCACAAAATAAATAATAAGGTTTAATATGAGTGATATAAGAGAGAAACTACTTGAGGCTACTTTTCATGAAATACATGAATATGGTTATCATGCAGCCTCTTTATCACGCATACTAAAAAAGGCAGAAGCTAAAAAAGGCTCTATGTACCATTATTTTTCTTCTAAAAAAGAAATGGCCTTAGTTATGATTGAAGAAAAACTAAAAAAAAGAAGCGAAAAATACTGGCTTGCTTTAACAACTTGTAAAAAAGACTATATCTCTTTTCTAATTTCAATGTTACAAGATAGAAAAAAACATAATTTTACTAAGGGCTGTCCTTTAGGAAATTTATTGCAGCAGTGTTCAAGTGGGGATGAAGATTTTCTTATTTTATTAAAAGAAGCTTTAGATAGTATGCAAAAACTTTTTGAAGGCATACTTCAAAAAGCCTGTGATGCTAATGAAATTCCGAATATCAATGTAAAAAGCACGGCCTTATTTATAATATCATCGCTTCAAGGTGCTTTATTACTTTCTAAACAAAGTGCTTCTTCTTACGAGTTTGATATTTGTATGGAACAAGTAGAAGTTTATTTATTAAATCTAACTCCCAATAAAAACAAATAATGTTATCTTTTAAAGATGAGTATTGCATAAATATAAGTGAATACAAAACCCACAAAAAACTAAAAAAATATCTAGAAAATTATAAAAAATATAGTACTACAATAGATCAAAGAATCAATATAAACTTTTTTACTTATGATATATCATATATTATAATTAATCATGGAAATGATATTGTTTTTGAAATAAAAGAAAATACCTTTGTATTAAAGAAAAACGAAAGTACTATTCTTTTTTCTTCAATGCATGAAATACGAATGAACTTAAGTGCAGAAACAAACTTCTCTGTTCTTGAATTTAAAGCAGCTAAACTTGCTTATTTTTTCCCTTTCTACATACATGAAGATAATATAGGATTTTCTAAAATAACAAGTGGGATTTTTAATGAAATTGAAATAAATACTGACACCTTTAGTAAAAAAATTGATGAAATATTATTACATTCGTTCGGCGTTATAAAAACACCTTTTAGTATTTTAAATCTTATTGATTATCTTGAAGAGAATAATGGTGTTTATGATATTGAAAGTGTACTGTTATTGGTTAATGTTCCACGAAGGGTTTTAGATAAAGCATTTAGACTTTATATAGGTATGAGTGTAAAAACCTATGCTTCTATTATTAAGCTTAAGTGTAATAAATAAACCAAGGCCTAGCCTTGATTTATGATAGTTTTTTTAGTTGTGCTACGATATTTTTAGCAGAGTCTTCATTTAAAGGTTTTTCATAGGTAGTAAGAATTTCTCTTGCTAATACATTTGCACCTAAGTGTTGAAATTGAATTCTCATTGCTTGAAGAACTTTAGATCCTCCACCCCCACTGTGAGTAGCTAGTGCTAAAACTTTTTGCTCAAATGCATCTCTCCATGAATCAGTTGCTCTTGATGTCCATGCCATTGCATTGTTTAAAACAGCTGGCATAACACCATTGTATTCAGGTGCTACAACAATAAAAGCTTTTAAGGCTAAGATAGTAGCTGCTAAATCTTTAGCTGTTTGTGGAATACCATTTTCTTCTTCTTCTACAGTTGAGTATAAAGGTAAACGTAAATCAACTAAATTAATAAATTCAACTTCACAATTATCTGCAAGTGCAATTTCTTCAATTTTTTTTGCTAATTTAACATTGTTATTTGAACTTGCTACTAATATTCCGATTTTTGCCATAATAATTCCTTAAATGTAATATCAAACACGAAAATAGTTTCTTTTTATCTTCTGTATTATTTTATGGAATTATAGCAAAGAATTTCTTTTATATAGAAGTTTTCTCTTGCGTTTTAAAGAAAAGAATATTAATAATTAATATTCTTTAATCTATATATTGCACTAATTCAGAAAGAGGCAAACGCAAGCTTTCTCTTTGTTCATTTTTTCTATATCCTAAAGGTAAAAGAAGTGCAACTTGATATTTTTTTGTATCAAGATTTAAAAGTTTTTCCACTTCTTTTTTATCAAAACCTTCTATTGCGCAAGAATCGATTCCCTTTGTGGCTGCAGCTGTCATAATATTTCCTACTGCTAAATAAGCTTGTTTTGAGGTCCAGGCTAAAATTTGTTCATCGTTATTTAAGTGCTCTTTTACGTAAGAATGATAATAGTCTAAAAACATAGATTTTATTTCTTTGTTTACTTCTAATCTATTAAAACGATCTTTAGGAACTGGGGAACCTATCTTGCTATCGTCAATAGCAACGAGTACAACTAATAGTGAAGAGTTGATACTAACTTGTTCTTGCCCCATAGCTAGATTTTTTATATTTTCTTTAAGATCTTTATTTTTAATTAAGAGATATTTTGTAAATTCTAAACCATAAGAGGAGGGGGAGAGTCTTGCTGCATTTAAAATAAAATCCATATTTTCTTTCGAAATCTCTTTTTCTTCTTGAAAAGATTTACACGCGTGTCTAAAATCCATAGCTTCTTTAAATGTTTTGTTCATAATATCTTCCTTGTTTTTTTGTAGTATAGTCTTTATTAAAATTCTTTTCATTTACATAGGTTGAGAACTTGATTTTTATCAAGTAAATTTTTTTTGCATAGTGTTATAATTTAGAAAGGATAAAAAATGAATAAATTTAATATCTACGAAAATATTGAATACTCTGTTGCTAAAGTTCAAATTACTTCTATGTTTGAAAGTGATGTTTCAAAAGAAATACGTATAGTCTTTACTCAAGGACAAATTATGAAAGATCATAAAACGTCTTATCCTATTACTGTTGAAATCTTTGAAGGTACAATTGAATTTGGTGTAAAGGATGAAAGCTTTACTTTAATTAAAGGAGATATTGTATCGTTGGAGGCTTCTGTTATGCATAATTTAAAAGCATTAGAAGATTCTATTGTAAGATTGTCATTGTCAAAAGCTGATTCTGTAAAAAGAGTGAGTGGAGTATTAAAACTCTAAACTATTAAAAAAGAGAAAATCTCTTTTTTAATGCTTATTTTGTAAATGGAAGTGAGAATGAAAGTCCTACATCTGAAAATGATTTTCCACCATGAAAGCCTTTACACTTAGCTGCAAAAGCTGCAAAAGATTTATTCATAGCAAAATCAAGTACATCTAATACACCATCTGCTTTTAATGTTCCAGAACTTACTGTATATTTCATAGGAATAACTTTTTTTACATTATTCATAGAAACTTCTACATCTAAGGTACCTTTTTTATCATCACCTGTAACTTTTAGAACTTTAGCATTAATTTCACTAATATTAGCAATTTTAAATAAAGTAGACTTAATGTTATTATCTCTAAATTTCATTTTTGAATTTAATGAATTAATATCAATACTTACTGCTGCAGAATTAATAAATTTTGAGAAATCAGCATTTTTTTTAATACTTAATTTTACTTTGTCAAATGTTACAGCAACGCCAGCTTTTGCTTTTGTTTTGTAACCCATTACATTTACTTTTACACTTGATGCTTCATATGCAAATGCACT
>CAJXWI010000257.1 GCA_913062735.1 uncultured Arcobacter sp. | reverse complement strand
AAAAAAGGCATTAACATTTCAAGTTTTTCGCTTGAGTCAATTTTCGTTAAGCCCATTCCTCCCCATCCATCTGTTGGTTTGTATACCATTTTTGACCATTGTTTAATAATTGACTGCAAGTGTTGATTATCGTCTCTGTGACACAATTTATAATCAGGAGTTAAAATTTTATTTTTTCGTAAAACAAAAGCAGTTTGAAACTTGTCTTCACTTAACTCAAATGATTCATAAGAATTAATCATAGGAATTACTTTACTTAATGCTTTGTATAAATACATTTGATATTGTGTTTGTTTTGAAGCGTTGTAAGAAAGGAACAAGTCCAGTTTGTCCAATTTATTGCCATTATGCAGAATGTGACCATTTTTAGCAATGGCATTTCTTAAGTCTACTTCACAAAGTGTGTCAATATTTCTTTCTAGAAGTTTTTTACAGATTTTATCTTGTATTTCTTTTCCACCTGAATTCTCGTACATCCAAAAAGCAATTTTTTTTCTCTCCATACTAATCCTTAATTGATAATAAGTTTTATATTAATTATATAAAACCATTAAATAGGTCATAGTATATATACATTAAACTTGTATTAATATTATAGTTAATAAAAATCTCATTTTAGTTACATGTTATGAAGAGGGGTATTTAATTGTCTAGAAATAAGAAGAGAAAAGTGAAATTTTATAATTTATAAGAATGCAAAAGTATTATTTTAATACTTTTGCATAAAAGAAGAGAGTGTTATTTTCTTTTTTGACCAGAAATAATAAATCTGAGTGCGTTTAATTTGATAAAACCTTCTGCATCTTTTTGATTGTATACTTCATCTTCTTCAAAAGTAGAGTGTTCTTCAGAGAATAATGACTTAGAAGATTCTCTACCTACAACCATCACATTTCCTTTATACAGTTTTAATTTCACTGTACCTTCAACGAATTTTTGTGTTGCATCAATTGAGGCTTGTAACATTTCTCGCTCAGGTGAAAACCAAAATCCATTATAAATTAGTTTTGCATATCTTGGCATTAGCTCATCCTTTAAATGCGCTGCTTCTCTATCTAAGGTAATAGATTCAATTGCTCTGTGTGCTTTTAACATAATAGTTCCACCTGGCGTTTCATAACATCCACGTGCTTTCATTCCAACATAACGGTTCTCAACAATATCGATTCTTCCAATACCATGTTTATTACCATATTCATTTAAGTTTTTTAATATTGTAGCTGGACTTAAATCTTCACCATTAATAGCATAAGGATCACCATTTTTATATGAGATTGTAATATATTCAGCTTTGTCAGGTGCATTTTCAGGTGAAACACTCCATAACCACATAGATTCATCAGGTTCCTCATTTGGGTTTTCTAGGCTTAATCCCTCATAAGATATATGAAGAAGGTTAGCATCCATAGAATAAGGACTTACACTTGGATTTCCATTTTCATCTAAATGTTTTTTATCGATATCAATACCATTGTCTTTTGCATAAGATAAAAGTTTTTCTCGTGAATTTAAGTCCCATTCTCTCCATGGAGCAATAATAGTAATATCAGAGTTTAATCCTAAATATCCAAGTTCAAATCGTACTTGATCATTTCCTTTTCCAGTAGCTCCATGAGATACAGCATCCGCACCCATTTTTTCAGCAATCTCAATTTGTTTCTTTGAAATTAAAGGACGTGCAATTGAGGTACCTAATAAATATTCACCTTCATATATGGCATTGGCTCTAAACATAGGGAAAACATAGTCTTTTACAAATTCTTCTTTAATATCTAAAACAAAAATATTCTCTTCTTTAATCCCCATTGCAAGCGCTTTTAAACGTGCAGGTTCAACTTCTTCACCTTGACCTAAGTCAGCTGTAAAAGTGATTACTTCCGCATTGTATTCGTCTTGTAACCATTTTAATATAATAGAAGTGTCAAGGCCTCCACTATAGGCTAAAACTACTTTCTTAACTTCTTTTTTTTTCATACTATTCTCCTACACATTTATTTAAATAATTTTCGAAATTTTATCTAAAATTAGCTATAATCTCTATTATGAGAATAGATAAATTTTTAAACGCCGTAAATATTACTAAAAGAAGAGCTGTTGCAGAAGACATGTTGGCACATAAAGTTGTGCTAATAAACGGTCTTAGTGTTAAAAAAGCAAAAGAAGTTAAAATAGGGGATACTATAGAAATAAAGTATCTTGAAAAAAGTGATATTTTTAAAGTTTTACAAATACCACAAACAAAATCAACGCCTAAATCAAAAATGTCTGAATATGTTACGCAGATATAAACTTCTTATGAAAAAGGATTAAATATGTTCAATAAAGCAAAACTTAAATTTGATGATATTTTTGAGAACAGACTACCTATTGATGAAGTCAAAGAATATTTAATAGAACTCTATGAAAGAGGAGAAGATGCTGCTGAAATTGCTGCAGCTGCTTCTGCTATGAGAGAACATTTAATTCCACTTGAAGTTCATTATGATTTAAAAGAAAAACTTATTGATGTAGTAGGTACTGGAGGAGATAAGTCAAACTCTTTTAATGTCTCTTCAACAGTAGCTATTTTATTAACTGCTTGTGGGTGTTTTGTAGCAAAACATGGAAACAGATCTGTTACTAGCAAATCAGGAAGTGCAGATATGCTTGATTCTTTAGGAATTAATCTTAATTTAGAAACATCTAAACAAATTATTATGCTTGAAGACACTGGTTTTGTCTTTATGTTTGCGCAAAACCATCATCCTGCAATGAAATATATCATGCCTATAAGAAAAAGTATTCCTCACCGAACTATTTTTAACATCTTAGGGCCACTTACAAATCCTGCAAATGTTACCAAACATTTATTAGGTGTTTTTGATAAGAGCTTTATTAATAAAATGGCTTCAGCCTTAGAATTATTGGATACAAAACGATCAATGGTTGTTTCTTCAAATGATAAAATGGATGAAATTTCTATTTCAGATATTACTTATGCAACTTCTATTTACAATGGGAAACTCGAAGATTTTGTGATAGACCCTCAAAATCTTGGTTTTAAACTACAAGACAAAGCTGCAATCGTAGGTGGAGACGCAGATCACAATGCACAAATAACACGTGATATTTTAGGAAATAAAGAAAAAGGTGCTAAACTTGATATTGTTTTATTAAATACAGCAGCAGCACTAGTCGTTGATGAAAAAGCCAGAGACTTACAAGAAGGTATTGAAATAGCAAGAGATGCTATCCAATCTGGTCGTGCAAAAGAAAAACTTGAGCACCTTGTGCGTGTTTCAAAACTTTTAACACAAGACTAAATGCAAAAAGTATTCACGCTTGGATTAAACGAACTATCTGTTTTGGTGGCTTCTTTAAAAGAGCTAATAAATGAAGATTGCATTATCTTATTACGGGGTGATTTAGCAAGTGGCAAAACAACTTTTGTAAAAGAATATGTCAAAAGTATTGGAATAAAAGAAGAAGTGACTTCACCTACTTTTTTACTTCAAAGCATTTATGCTGAGAAAATTTTTCACTATGATGTTTATAATAAAAGTCTTGAAGAATTTATTTCTTTAGGTTTATTAGAAGAATTTGAAAAAGAAGGCTTACATTTTGTAGAGTGGGGCGATGAGACGTTAGAAAAGATTTTACGAGACTATGGTTTTAAGACAATTAATCTTGAAATAGTTAAATGTGAAAATAAAAGGTTATATACAATAAATGCATAATTCAAATATTAAAACTGAGATAAGAACAAGTCTTATATGAATTCAATAGATAAGGTTAATAAATTAAATAAATCTGATTTTATTTCTATTTTTGGAAATGTTTTTGAAAAAACGGAGTGGATTGCTCAAAAATCCTATGATTCAAAACCTTATAAAAATTTTGAAGAATTGTTTTCAAAAATGATGGAAGTTTTTGAAAACATTGAAAATTCCAATGAAAGGAAAAATTGGTTCACTAAATGTTTCTGTTTCGTGTGGAATAATTTTAGCTGAATTATCTAGATAAATTATAAAAAATTCAATAATTCATCTAGATCATGTATTATTTTACATTTTGAATGGTGGTCTTCTCCATGAGCAATAAAATGAATTGCATTCATACCAACATTCATAGCCCCTTCAACATCAGCTTCAAAACTATCACCAATCATCAAAGATTCAGATTTTACAGAATTTGAATCAGAAAGAGCATGATTAAAAAATATTGGATTTGGTTTTTTTACACCAATTGATTCTGAATCATAGATCTTTATAAAATACTTTTTAATATTAGATGATTTGATTTTATGATTTTGAACATTTTTAAATCCGTTAGTTATTATGTAAAGATTGTATCGATTAACTAAATAATCTAAAACTTTAATTGCATTGGGCATTAAATGATGATTTGCTGGTAAATATTTAATATAGTCCTCAGCAAGTCCATTTATAATTTCATCTGAGATTTCAATTGATAATTCATCAAATGCTGATTTTAATCTGTGATACCTTAAAAACTCTTTAGTTATTTTTTCTTCTCTGTAAAGCTTCCAATACTTAAAGTTTATTGGTACATAAACCTTTAAAAACTCATCTATATTTATTTTTAATTGATAATCATTTAAGATTTTTTTAAATGTGAGCGCAGAGTTTTTTTCAAAATCCCAAATAGTATGATCTAAATCAAAAAAAATATTTTTAATTCTAGGCATTTATCAATTATTGTTTTTTACGACAGAAAGCATATCAATAGATGAAAAGTTTCCTGAACTCATCATTAATAAAACTGAATTATAAAGATTAGTTTTTAACATAATCTCCTCTAAAACAGACTTTTTTGAGATTACAATTAAGTCATCACTTCCAAAAGAATCTTTGATGGTCTTTTCATTAATTTTAAACTCACCTCTTTTTTTTAATA
>CAJXWI010000256.1 GCA_913062735.1 uncultured Arcobacter sp. | reverse complement strand
TAATCCATATGAAATATCTAAATTTGAGAAAGATATTAAAAAAATATCTTATTCTATAAAAGATGAGACATTAAAAAAATATGTGCTTGAGGATTTTCTCGAAAAGATAAAAAAATTGACACCAATTCAAACATCAAAAAATTATAAAAATTATTATTCTTTTAAAAATAGACAAGACTATAAAATTTTAAAAGAGACTAAAATCCTTCATCAAAAAACAAAAGATTTATTGTCCAAACTGCAAGATAGAATTTATATCATGGAGTTATTACATAAAAAACTCTATGAATCTCAAGATTTAAACTCAATTGATTTTAAAAAATACATCAATGATTTAGTTCATGATTTAACCTACGCTTATGATTTAAAAGACGTGAAGTTAAATATTGATATAGAAGAGGTTAATTTAGATATTGAATATGCCATGCCTTGTGGTTTGATTATTAATGAATGTATTACCAATGCTTACAAATATGCATTTACTAAGGAAAACAATGAGTTCTCAATTTTATTTAAAAAAGAAGAGAATAAATGTACCTTAGAAATAAGTGATAATGGGCTAGGACTTCCTCAAAACTTAGACATAAATAAAACAAAAAGTTTGGGACTGCGATTAATTACTTCTATTTCAAAAGGTCAACTCTTAGGAGAAATAGAATATATCTATGAAAAAGGAGCAAGATTTATTATTACTTTTGATATAGACTAAAGAAAATTTTTATTTTTTGTGACATTAAGACATAAAAAAATAATACTTACCATGATCTGAATCAATATTTATATTAAAAAGTATATTCTTTTTGTAAGAAAATGACATTATAATAATTATTTGAGTTATATTATGCGAAATTTACTAGTAATTTTTGATCTAAAATAGATTAGTTATATTAAAATTAAATTATTTATTTTTTAAATAATTTAATTTAAAATGCTCAATGATTTAAAAATAATTACTTAAATCTCTATTCTAAAGTACTTAAAATAGTTTATTCTTTAAAAATAAATTTTAATATATCTCATAAATAAAATAAATATTTTATTTAAAAATTATTTATTAAAACTTTAATACTTTTTACAGTGAAATGACAAAAATGTCATAAGTCTGTGTTATACTTTTCCAAAGCACATTTGTAAAGTTCTTTAATTAATTCATTTATTAGAAGTGAGATTAAAGTCTAAGTATATATTATTTGATGTATATTTAGAATATAGAGTTTATATTTGGGATGAAATCTTTAATACTTTAAGGTATTAAATATTTTGAACCATCTATCGTTCTGTCTTTAATTCCTTGGAGTAAATAAAATAATTGGAGGAATATAATGGAAAATTTAAAAAACCCATTAGGTTTAACTGGTATTGAGTTTACAGAGTTTGCATCTGCAGATACACAGTTTATGGAAGATGTGTTTATGGATTTTGGTTTTTCAAAAACACAAAAGTTTCTTGGTAAAGATATTCTACACTTTAGTCAAAATAAAATTCACTTTTTACTTAACAAAGAAAAGGCTGGTTTCTCAGCACAATTCACTAAAACACATGGTCCCGCAATCTCATCTATGGGGTGGCGCGTAAAAAATGCACAAGAAGCATATGATGAAGCAGTAAAAAGAGGCGCTAAACCCGCCAATGAAACAGATTTTCCTTATCCTGCTATTTATGGTATTGGAAACAGTCTTATTTATTTTATAGAAGCCTACGAAGGTGAAAATACTATTTGGGATACCGACTTTGAAGCTCTAGAGAATCCTATTGTTCAAAAAGATAAGGGTTTTATTGAAATTGATCACTTAACCAACAATGTATATCAAGGCACTATGGAAAAATGGGCTGATTTTTATAAAAATGTTTTTGGTTTTACTGAAGTTCGATATTTTGATATCAAAGGCGTAAAAACAGCACTTATTTCTTATGCACTCGCAAGTCCTTGTGGAACATTCTGTATTCCTATTAATGAAGGAAAAGGAAGTAAAAACAATCAAATTGATGAATATTTAGATATGTATGATGGCCCAGGTGTACAGCATTTGGCATTTAGAACAAATGATTTAGTAGCTTCATGTGATTCTTTAGATGCATCTCATATTGATACACTTGATATTATTCCAGAATACTACGATACTATTTGGGATAGAGTTCCTTGGGTTAAAGAAGATAAAAAAAGAATACAACATCACCAAATTTTAGTAGATTCACAAGCTGAAAATACCTACCTTTTACAAATATTTACCAGAAATCTTTTTGGTCCTATTTTTATTGAAATGATTCAAAGAGAAGATGATAAAGGTTTTGGAGAGGGTAACTTTACCGCTTTATTTGAATCTATCGAACGAGAACAAGAAAAACGTGGTGTTCTTTAAGCACACAAAGGAATAAAAGATGAAAATCAAAAAGATACATCATGTTGCTTATCGTTGTAGTGATGCGAAAAATACGGTGTTGTGGTACAAAGAACACTTTAATATGGACTTCGTTTTAGCAATAGCTGAAAACGAAGTTCCATCCACGAAACAACCAGATCCATATATGCATATCTTTTTGGATGCAGGCGCAGGAAATATTTTGGCATTCTTTGAAATACCAACCTATGATGCTCCCATTAAAGATCCAAATACCCCTGATTGGGTACAGCATATTGCTTTTGAAATTGAATCCTATGAAGAACTGGTTCAAACAAAAGAGAAATGGGTAAAAGCTGGTTTAGAAGTAGTGGGACCTACGAATCATGGTTTGTTTAAATCTATTTATGTTTTTGACCCAGATGGTCACCGTTTGGAATTAAGTGTAAATGTAGGAAGTAAAAAAGAAACAGAAATAGCAATGAAAAAAATGGATGAAGTTAAATGGGCTATGTTAGAAGAATGGTCTGTAACCAAAAGAGCACCAGAACATGCAAAATGGCTACATGCAGATGAATTTGAAAGTAAATAAATGAAATTAGCCACGTTAAAAAACAATACAAGAGATGGACTTTTAGTAGTTGTTAATAAAGCTTTGACTTCTTATGTAGAAGTTAATAATATAGCAGCTACTTTACAAGAAGCATTAGATTCTTGGGAAAAAGTTAAGCCTCTTTTAGAAACAGTGTATAAACTCCTTAATAATAATGAGCTAATAGATGCAAAAGTTTTTAAACAAGAGACTTGCGAATCTCCTCTTCCTAGAGCCTATGCTTGGTTGGATGGTTCTGCTTATGTGAATCATGTTGAATTAACAAGAAAAGCAAGAGGAGCTAGTATTCCTAGCTCTTTTTATGAAGACCCTTTGATGTATCAAGGAGGTTCTGATACTTTTTTAGGCCCAAGAGAAGATATTTGTTTAGAAAATGAAGCTTATGGTATTGATTTTGAAGCAGAAGTGGCAGTTATTACCAATGATGTACCTATGTCTTGTAAAGAAGAAGATGCCTCTTCACATATTGTATTGCTTATGTTAATTAATGATGTAAGTTTACGGAATTTAATTCCTGATGAATTAGCAAAAGGTATTGGTTTTATTCAATCCAAATCTTCTTGTGCTTTTTCTCCTGTTTGTGTAACACCAGATGAATTAGGAAATGCTTGGGAAAATAATAAAGTAGCTTTGAGTATTGATGTTTTTTACAATGAAGTTTTATTTGGAAATCCCTTGTGTAATGTAGATATGACTTTTTCTTTCTCAAAACTTGTTTCTCATGCAGCTAAAACAAGACACTTAAGTGCTGGAACTATTATTGGTTCTGGAACGGTTTCTAATAAATTAGAAGGCAAAGAAGGAAAAAGTATAGAAGAGGGCGGAAGAGGTTACTCTTGCATCGCAGAAAAACGTATGGTAGAAAAAATTCAAAATGGAAAAATTAAAAGTGAATTTATGAAGTTTAATGACAGCATTAAAATCTTAATGAATGATGAAGATGGAAATAGTATTTTTGGAGAAATAAATCAACGCGTAAGACAGTATAAAAAGTAGAAGGAAGAATATGGAAGAATTTTTAAGCCTAAATCCAAAAGATGAAGCACCTATTGATGTGTATAATTATTTAGTAAGCGCAGTAGCTCCTAGACCTATTGCTTTTGCTAGTACTATTTCAAAAGAAGGACAGGTTAATCTCTCTCCTTTTAGTTTTTTTAATGTCATTTCTGCCAATCCTCCTATGTTAATCTTCTCCCCTGTAAACAGAGGAAAAGATGGATCTAAAAAAGATACCTTACTTAATATAGAAGAAACAAAAGAAGTTGTAATTAATATCGTTAATTATGAGATGGTACAACAAATGTCTTTAAGCAGTGCGGATTACCCAAGGGGTGTAAATGAATTTGAAAAAGCTGGATTTACTATGCTTGAATCAGAAAAAATCAAAGCCTTTAGAGTAAAAGAAGCACCCGTTCAATTTGAATGTACAGTAAAAGATATTATTACTATTGCTCCTAATGGAGGGGCAGGGAATATTATTATTTGTGAAATTGTAGAAATGCACTTTAATAAAAATATCTTAAGCGCTAAAAACAGAATTGATCCATATAAAATCGATTTAGTTGCACGTGCTGGAGGTAATTTTTACTCAAGGGCACAAACAGGTTACTTTGAAATAGCAAAACCTTTTGCAGCCTTAGGTATTGGCTTTGATAATCTTCCTAAAGAGATATTAAACAGCAAAATTTTAAGTGGAAATGATTTAGGAAAACTAGCAAGTGTAGAAACTTTGCCAAATGAAGAAGAAATAAAAGACTTTAAAAACAATATAAAAAGTGATAGAAATAGCCATGAATTAGCAAAAGCGTATTTAGAAAAAGATGAAATAATAAAATCAAATTTACCAGTAGTTGGATATAGTTCTAATCTTTTATTTATTATGTCATATTTGAAATTTGCATTTAAGCTTTTTACTGCACTAATCATTACTAAGGTTTTATCGTCTTTTAATAAA